>CAZBDM010000016.1:0-15197 GCA_964490675.1 uncultured Oligoflexales bacterium | reverse complement strand
GGCCCTTTTCAAAAAGATCGACAAAGATCTTACGCACCGCTTTAGAGAGGTGCTCATCCATCGTGTAAGCTTCTCTTTGCCAATCACAGGAGCTTCCGATACGCTTCAGCTGCTCTATGATAATACCGCCATTTTTTTCTTTCCACTCGACGCAGCGCTTAAAAAACTCCTCACGACCAAGCTCCTGTCTTGTTAAACCCTCTTCTTTCAGTGCCTGCTCAACCATCATCTGAGTGGCTATGCCAGCGTGATCGGTACCTGGCAGCCAGCAGGCATTAAAACCCTGCATTCTCTTCCAACGAATGAGGATATCCTGAAGCGTATTATTCAGGCCGTGACCCATGTGAAGACGGCTGGTGACATTTGGTGGAGGAATAATGATAACGTACGGCTCTTTAGAGGAATCAACCTCAGCGTGAAACCACCCCCCCTTTTCCCAATGGTCCCACCATTTTTTTTCAAACTTCTCGTGGTTATAAACAGCTTCAAGTTCACTCATGACTCTATTTTTTCCTTAATCATAGCTTTTTCAGGCAAAGATCAATCTTCTGCCACACCTTTTCAAAAAGCGCTTCACTCATATTTAGCGCAGGTGTTAAAGAAAGGCACTGACCTTTTTCACCACCAGGGATAACGATCACACGTTCTTTTCTTAAAAGATCGGCCATCTTTGCACCGGCACCGGGCTCTGAAAACTCTATGGCCATCATAAACCCTCTTCCTCTCACCTCCTTAACGAGAGGCTCTGCACTCCATCTGTCATTCATTATTGCAATGAGCTTTTCTCCTAGCTGGGAAACCCTTTCGAGAAGATTGTTTCTAATGACTGCTTCGAGAGTCAATCGTCCAACAAGGCAAGAATGTGGATGGCCAAAGTAAGTACCGGTGTGGATAGCCTCACCGCGAGATTCCGGCCAAAAGGCCATAACTTTCTTTTTGCCGACACATCCTGATAAAGGCATACCGCCACCAATGGCCTTACCGAGACACACGAGGTCAGGGGTGATTTCTTCACAAAAACTCCACTGACCAAGACGCCCAAGACCGGTTAGGACTTCGTCAAGAATGAGAAGAAGACCTTTTTCCTGACAAAAACTCTCTAGTTCTTTCAGAAAGCCCTGCGGCGGCAAGACAACACCAGCTCGTCCTTGTACAGGCTCTAAAATCACTGCAGCGAGCTTAACGCCCTTTTTTGTCGCTAGATCTAAGACCTCATGAAAAGAAGCCTTCGGACAACCATAGGGTAGCTGGAACACCTTTTCCTCATTAAGCCAACTGACAAACGGTCGTCGAAAGATCTCTCTGTCGCTGACTGCAAGACTGCCAAACTCAAGCCCGTGATAGGCCCCCTTAAAGGTGATAAAGCCGTCTCCTTTACCAGCGATCAATGCTGTTTTCATGGCAAACTCAACAGCCTGCGATCCCGTTACGGTGAGGGCCATCGTTAGATCGAGGCTTTTTGGAAAAACCCCTAGGACAGCTTCCATAAGCTCAATTTTTTGTTGGCTTGGGTAAACATCGCCAAGACCGTGCATAAGGGTGGCGGGCTCTTTTTTGAGCTCTTTGCTCAACTCCGACAAGACTTCAGGATCGTTATGCCCAAGAGGAAGAGCGCCAAAGCCAGCACTGAGATCGATATATTCCTGACCCTCAACGTCAAAAAGAAAACTTCCTTTTGCTCTGCTCAGGACAAGACTAGGATTTTTTGCTGCATAAGTAGAATCGGGACATTCTATTTTTTTAAGGCGACTAAGCCACAATTCGTTTGTCATGTGACTAAACCCCCTTTGTCCGCGGGCTCCAAATAAATTTATGCTGCTGCAGATTGAGTCTTACATCGAGTCTATGTTCCAGCATCCACTCAACAAGCTTTTTTGGTTCAAGGTGACCAAAAGCGGGAGAGAAAAGAACGGAAAACCGTTCCGATAGTTTGTGGATCGCTAGTTTCTCTCTTGCCCATTGAAAGTCTTTTTCATCTTTGATGACAAGCTTCACCTCATCGCTGGCTTTAAGATGATCAAGATTCTCCCAGAGATTATTGTCCTCCATACCGCTGCCCGGACATTTTAAATCCATAATAATATGAAGCTCGGGTGACAGCCCCTTTACCGATTCGCTGCCAGAGGTTTCCAGAAGAACCTTAAAGCCTTCCGCGACAAGAGCATCGATCAAATCTTTCGCTGCAGGTTGAGCGAGTGGCTCTCCTCCTGTAACCTCAACTAAAGAAAGCCCATGTCGGTTCACTTCCGCGAGGATCTCAGCTATGCTCATCGACTGTCCGCGGTGGAACGCATAAACGGTATCACACCACTGACACCTAAGTGGGCATCCCGTTAAGCGGACAAATGTACAAGGCAGGCCTGCATAGGAGGATTCTCCTTGAACGCTCGGGTAAATTTCATTGATAGTAAGCTCTGCTTTCATAGGGCTCCCAAAAAGAGCAAGACAAACCTCAGCCTAAGGGTATAAGAGCAATGGAAAAAAGGGACAAGCCCCTATCATCATTTTTGATAATATCAAAAGGATTTCAGTTACTTAAAGAGACCTCCAAAAGCTCTTTTAAACTTGTGGCTCTGACCATTTTCTTGCCGCAGTTGATCTTTTTTTATTACAGCTCGCTGAGGGCCCAATCGACAGCCGACCTGCTGCACAGCCTTAGCGGCACAGTTTTGGGCGAAAAGAGCGGTGGTTATCTGGTATTGGTGTCCAAGACATTATCGTTTGGATTTGAATTTATTGGGGTTTCTCTTCTATTCTGGGTACTGTTTGTTGCCGGTTATATGGGTCTTGTCGAAATTGCCCTATCAAAATTCCGCACTGATGAGGAGCTCTCAGCAACACAAGCCTTTAAGAGAGGTTTGAAAAAAACCCTGCCAGCCGGGCTTATCATGTCCTTTTTTGTCAGCCTTCTCTTCTCACTCGGTCAGTCCTTTTTGGCTCCCATGATTATTCCGGCTGTCTTAGCAATAATGGCGCCAGTGATCATTGCGGCTGAGGGAGCGGGCGGCTTTTCTTCGGTGACTATGGCAGTGTTTTTTAAATACGCTAGAGGAGCCCAAATCAGTTTTTGGCAAATACTTTTTTCTTTGGGCGGCGTTGCAGCACTGTTATATGGGATCATTTTTGTCTGGGGGTGGATGAATCAGGTGGTCTTAACAGGTGATCAATTTTTAGGGATCACCCGGGAATTGTGGTCGATGTCTTTTATGGGCTTTCCCTTTTCTGGTGTCTTCTCTGTTTTAGAAATTTCCAATATTTTAATTATGGCTTTTGTAACAGCTCTTCTTCCACCCTCAACAACCTTTGTTTATTTCGTTGTCTCGCAAAAGATTAGCGTGCGGGTCTAAAAGACCTTATTAAGAATACGCCTTAAGTCAATTTCTCCTTGATGTAACTGACCTGCTCTAAGGGTGGGTCGATAAGCTCCTCTTTTAAATAAACCAGTAGTCTTTTGGCTAAATGAGATGACAGATAGTCTTTGAGCTCTGTTGTCTGGACACCGCAGATTTCATTAAGCGAGCTAAGAAAGTCACGGTGTAGTCTTTTTTGACGGTAATCTGGTTCTCTTGATGGATGTTTAAGATACCTTTCAATATCAACTATGTAACTTTCAACAAGCAGCGAACCTTGATAAAGCAGAAAGTTGCGGCTCCTAAACATTGATGTGCCAGCAATTTTTTTGTTCTCAAAGGCCAGATCAGAGATGCCCTCTTCTTTAATTGATTGTAACTTTGGCCATCTTTCTTTGAGCAGAGAAATGAGCGCAGCATGGATCAAACTGAAATAATGCTTGTTTTGATAGGGTTTTTTAACCCACATCCCTAGACTTAAGATGAGACATCCCGGGTGAAGGAGAACAGCACCGCCACCGCCTTTTCTTTTTAGAATATCAATTCCGTCTTTTTGACAGCGTTCAACGTAGACTTCAATATCCGCTTTGTTACTTGAGCCAAGTACTATAAGGGAATGGTCCGGTTGCCAGATCTCGGTCACTAGTTGTTTTTCGGCGCTTTTGCTAACGAGTTGATCGATCCACATAATTTGCCTATGAGGGTTTAAAGTAAGCGAGCACCATTATGGCGATATTGATAAAGATAATGATCCCAGAAAGGTCGACAATTGTTGTAATAAAAGGCGAGGACACGACAGCGGGGTCCATACGCATTGCTTTAAACACAAAGGGAAGCATCGAGCCTGCTACCGCCCCAAAAGTGACAACCCCTAGAAGCGTTAAAGCCAAAATAACCCCGACATAAGGCTCATACCCCCAAGCAACAGCTCTTAGATAACCCAAAGTTGCCAGGATGCTTCCAAGAGAAATCCCCATGACAATTTCTCTCCTTAAAATTTTAAACCAATCTCTAAGTTTGAACTCGTTGAGAGCCATACCACGGATGATAAGAGAAGCAGCCTGGGTTCCTGAATTACCTCCCGAAGAAATCACCAGCGGCAGAAAGATGGCAAGAAACTCCATCTGATCGAGCACTAGCTCGTAATGCCTCAAAGCAGAAGCAGTGAAGAGCATGCCAAAAAATAGAAAAGACAACCACCCAGCTCTTTTTCTTAGCATGGTCAGAATGGGCGTTAAAAAATAAGAGTCTTCTAGTGCTCCTTGTCCACCAAACTGTTGAATATCTTCGGTGGCATCTTCTTCGGCAACGTCAAAGAGGTCATCAGCGGTTACGATACCGATGATCGCTTTGTTGTTATCGACAACAGGAATATAGGTTCTGTCATATTTCCTAAAAATTTCTACAGCTTCTTGATCTTCCTGGTCAGGCCTAAGATAGACGATCGACTTACTCATCACCGTTTCAACTTTCTCTGTCGGTGGATCACAGACGACAAGTTCAGCCAAGGACACTTCTCCAATGAGACGGCCTTTCATATCGGCGACAAAAAGATGGTGAAGGTATTCAGGCGGAAGCATCGAACTCCACCTTATGTAGGCGAGAGCTTCACTGACCTGCATATCAGCCCTTAGGGAAAGAAAGTCCGGTGTCATAAGACGCCCGACCGAGTCTTCCGGGTAGCTTAAAAGCTTCCAAGCGACCTGTCTTTCTTCGGGGTCAAGTTTAAGAAGGATCTTACTTCTTAACTCAAAGCTTAGTTCTTCAAGAAACCTCGTTCTATCGTCAGGTTCCATGTTGTTTAGAAGAGCTGTTACCACAACGTCGGGAAGTTCGTCGATCAGCTCTTCTTGCCTGTCAAATGGTAAGTAGGAGAAAAGTACTGAGCGTCGATCTCTTGGCACGAGCCTAAAAAGAACGATACAGTCGATAACCTCTAACTCGGAGAAGATTTCCGCTAAATCTGCAATTTCCTGCTCTCTAAAATTTTGTCGCAAGACTTTGAAGTCTCTAATATCTAAAAGAGCCTTGATGTAGTCTTTGGTGAGTTTTGGGCGCTCTTGAACACTCATAAGAGAAGACCGAAAAGAATGGTTAACCCAGGCAAACTCATGACTACTAACGCAATTACATGATTTTATCCAGTTAAATTACAGTCCTCTGTTCGATACCTGACTTGTTTGAATCTGACAAAGACTATCAAGAGCCTGAAATTGTTTGTCAAATTTTTTTGATGCTTTTTTCAATGCGCTAAAAAACAATGCGATAGAACTATCTTTAAGACATTTGTGTGCTTTTTTAAAACGGTCGGTCTCTGGAGCGTAAAGAGAAGCAGCGAGAACACGCGCATTATTCCAGTCGCTTTTACCAATGAAATCATATCTTTTAAATTCTGGTTTTTTGTCGTTGAGAAAGCTCTGGTAGAGCGTGCTCTTTTCAGAAAGAAGCACATCTCTTTTTTTGTTTTGATTTTTTTTATAGAAGTCTTCTAACTCCCCTTTGAGATCCTTTAGCCATTTCTTGTAGAGATCCCTGTCAGCTTTTACCTGTAAATAGCGCTCAATAATCTTTTGACCATTTCGTTTCTGAAAGAATCTGATCGTCACAATTTCAGCGACATATTCAGCTAAGTTCTCATTGAACTTTACGGAACCAGGATACCAAAAGGTTCTGTGGGTAAGCTCATGAAAGATCAGATGTGCTAAGCTTTCTTTTCTTCGTCTCAACATGCTACTGTAGATCGGATCCTCAAACCAGCCGAGACTTGAGTAAGCACTTGCTTCTGTCGTGTAGACATCATAGCCCTCCTCTTTTAAAGCGGTTGCCTTTTCATCTCTTTCGCTTTTTTCAAAATAGCCGCGATAGGGCACTCTTCCAACCACTGGAAACCACCATTTGACGGGCTTAAGCTGGTCGGCCTCAGCTGCATAAACAAGATGGCTGATGATATTACCGGGAACATCGATATAGTAGCTGTAAGCTCCCTTTGCGTTGAGACCCTGCTCACTTGCAAACTGCAAAACGTCCTGAAGAAAGATGAGTTTTTTTCTCAATTTGTCGTCTGTTGTTTGATCTTCAATAATGTCAGTGATTTTTCGACGAGAATTAAACAGGTTGTTTTGTTTAATCGCTAACTTTGTAACGTAACAGCCTTCTAAAAAAAGGCTAAAAAACATAATTAGTAGAAGTTTTTTCACTGCCAAAACCCTATGACAAAAAAGCGACGCCTCTTCCCGACGGCACCTTTATCATATCGGGATTTTTAGAAATTAATTAAATTTTCTCAAGGCTTATCGCACAGGACATGCCTTCAATTTCAAAATTTCCAATAAACTTAAGATCTAGATCACCACCACCGGCCATCACTTTAAGATCTTCTGCTAGGGTCTCTCCACTAACGTAGTTGCCATGCTCTTTCACCGCTAAGGCAAGTTTTTCAGGTCCCAAGACTTGCAGTTTAATGCGATCGGAAACATTAAGACCAGAGTCTTTTCTCAGGTTTTGGATGCGATTTATCACCTCCCTGGCGATGCCTTCAGCGACTAGTTCATCAGTTAAAGTAACATCAAGCAGTACGGTAACACCTTTCTCAGTAGCAATGAGCCGATCGTCCTTTGGCCCCCTTGTGATCTCAAAATCTTCGGAAGTCATATCGATCTCTAAGAAGTTAACCGTATCGCCTGATTCAAGTTTCTCAAGAAGTTTAGAAACCTCTTCGTGAGACTCGTTGAGTTGATCGAGAGTCTTTTTAAACTGAGACATTTTTTTGCCAAGTTTTCTACCAAGGCTTTTGAAGTTTGGTTTCAGCGACAGTCTGACATGAGCCGCTTCCTCAGTGGTAAAGAGAATTTCTTTGACGTTTAGCTCCTGCTTAATGATCGCAGTGCCATTTTCAATCGCTTTCCGATCCTCTTCATGGCGCGTAATAATCATCATCGAAGGTAGGACTTGTCTTGTTTTAATCTTATGTTTCTGCCTAAGTGATCGCCCCAGGTTTGTTGCCCGGCGGACTAGACTCATTCTTTGCTCAAGCTTTATATCCTGAAGTGACTGATCAAATTCAGGCATATCACATAGGTGCACCGATTCTTTTGCATGGGTCGATCCATCAGAAAGGTTTTGATAAATTTTGTCTGACAAAAAGGGAGCAAAAGGTGCAAAAACTTTTGAAAACTCATAGAGCGCAAAAAACAGTGTACTGTAAGCCTCTTTTTGCTCTTTACTCACCCCACCGTCTTTTGATTGCCCCCAAAATCTTCGACGACTTAATCTTATATACCAATTGGTGAGATCTTCGATAAAATCAACGACCCGCGGCACAACAAGATAGAGTTTGTAGTCTTCCATATGTTCGGTGACAGTCGCTTTTAGGCTTTGAAGACGGGACAGAATCCATTTGTCAAACTCGTTATCAGAGGCTGGCAGGCCCCCTTTTATGAGGTCTTCACCTGGTTGCCAGCCATCAGCATCAGCGTACGTCGAAAGAAAACTGTAGGCATTCCATAGCGGTAAGAGTACAGCACGTGTAACATCTTTTACGCCAGTATCAGTAAAAATTAGATCTTCAGCTTTGAGAAGCTGCGAATTAAGCATGTAAAGCCTGACACTGTCAGCGCCAAACTTTTCAATCAAATCGACCGGAGGAGTGTAGTTGCGATGTCTTTTAGACATTTTTCGCCCGGTCTCATCGAGAATAACACCGTTCACGACGACATTTTTAAAGGCGGGTTTGTCAAAGAGAGCCGTCGATAAAACACTTAACGTATAAAACCATCCTCTCGTTTGATCGAGACCTTCTGCAATAAAATCTGCCGGAAAGATATTTTCAAAGCGATCACCGTGCTCAAAAGGATAATGCATTTGAGCGTAGGGCATCGCCCCTGATTCAAACCAACAGTCAAAAACCTCTTCGACAGGCTTCATCATACCACCGCACTTTTGGCAGGAGTAGGAAAGCTCAGAAATAAAATGCTTATGAAGATCATCGATTTTCTGACCGGTTTTTTCTTCGAGTTCTGCAACCGAACCAATAACGTCGTAACAGTTGTCATCTTTATCACACACAAAGACAGGGATCGGAGTTCCCCAAAAACGGTTGCGGCTGATCGCCCAGTCTCTGGCGTTTTTAAGCCAATTCCCCATCCTTCCTTCTTTAAGGTGAGAAGGAACCCAGTTGATTTTTTCATTGTTATCGACAAGTTTGTCGACAAACTTTTCGACCGCGACATACCAAGCAGGAATCGCTTTGTATATAAGTGGTGTGTCGGTTCTTTCACAGAAGGGGTAACTGTGAACAAGCGTATCGTGACGCAAGATTTTACCCTCTTCTTTTAGGTGTTTGATAATATTTTTATCGGCCTCTTTGACATACTCACCTCTAAAAAGCTCTATTTTGTCGGTAAACAGACCGTTTTCGTCGACCGGGTCGACAAGATCGATGGCGGCTTTTTGACAGACTCTAAAGTCATCTTCACCATAAGCAGGCGCTTGATGAACAATACCGGTACCATCGTCAGTTGTGACATAGGCATCGGTGAGCACTTGAAATGCATTTTTGTGGTCCTTAAAATAAGAGAAGAGAGGCTCGTAACGCACCCTATGTAGCTTGTCCCCTTTTAGAGTTTCAAGGATCTCGTAAGGTTTTTCTGAGTCTTCTTTATTCTTCTTTTTGCCACTTGGCTTATACAGATCATTTAGCCGCGCCTCGGCTAAGTAGTAAATTTCGTCGTGCTGTTTGTCTTTGATCTTTACGTAATCCACCTCTGGATGCACACAAAGGGCAAGGTTTGAGATAAGCGTCCACGGGGTTGTTGTCCAGGCAAGAAGGTATTCCTGTTTGCCTTCAATTTTAAACTTAACGGTGATTGCTGGATCTTGGGTTTCTTTATAATTCTGATTGGCTTCAAAGTTTGAAACAACACTAGTCGTGCGCGGTGAGTAAGGCACGACCTTAAAGCCGCGGTAGATAAGCCCTTTTTTGTGGAGTTCACTAAAAACCCACCATACCGATTCCATAAAGTCTTTATCCATGGTTCGGTACTGATTATGCCAATCAACCCAGCGCCCAAGTCGTGTGATGGTCTTTTGCCATTCACCGGTATAGTGCTGGACTGAGCTACGACAAATTTCGTTAAATTGAGAAACACCCATTTTTAAGATATCGGGACGACCTTTAAGGTTTTCTGTTTTTTCCACCTCGTACTCGACAGGTAAACCATGACAGTCCCAACCGAACCGACGATCAACGTGAAAGCCACGCATCACCCAGTAACGGGGCACAGTATCTTTAATGGTATTTGCCAACAGATGACCGTAGTGGGGGAGGCCGTTTGCAAAGGGCGGCCCGTCGTAGAAGTTAAACTCCTTGGCATGCTTTCGCGCTTCGTTTTGCTTTTCAAAAATACTGTCCTTTTGCCATTGCTCAAGGATTTGGTGTTCGATCTTAGGAAACGATACATCTGGGGTCACAGGTTTCATTAAATTCTCTTTCTTAAGCTTTCAAGAGCGTAAACCTCACAGGCTTTCGCTCAAAACATCGGGAGAGGAAAAAATAACCTCGAGGCTCTTTTAGTTCAATTACGAACTTTTTTCTAAAGAACAACTTCGTTCACTCGGCCGCAAGGAGGCTTTGTCTACAGATTAAACACTGCTTCAGACTTAGACAACACTGCTCGCGAATATAGCACAATAAAATCAATGTGTTGTGCTTTTTTATCGATAATGTTTTTTGGCAGTAAAGTTGCAGGGTCATAGGTGGCTCCACTGACTTGAGGCCAAAACCACCACCCGTAAGAGATTTAAAATGCTAAGAGTAAGTCACGCCACTTTCGTTGCTGCGGTCCTGGCTTTCGCTCCCACCACAAACGCCGCAGAAGATCGTCCAGGCGATCTAAAATCAACTAAAAGTTGGTCCAAAGAAGAATTAAACCTCCCCCCCCCTGAGTTTTCGAAAAATCTCGGTGATAGGGTATTCGGGCACTTTAGCTCTTTTGCCAGCTCTCTAACAGACAGAAAGACAAAGGGCGATGATCCTTTTCTTAAATGGCACGAAGAGACCCGCAAAAAAAGAGAGGACTACAAGTTTAGCTTTAGAACTTTAAATGCCCAAGAAAGCCCCTCTGAGGATCTTGAAAGTAAGAAGTTTTTCGATCACTTCCAAGGTGAAACAAGAACCATTGTTAGCGATAAGGTTAAAAACCTCGAGCCTGTTAAAAAGTGGCTTGATGGATTTAATTTTAAACTAGATTTTACAAGCAAAAAAAGCCGCCCTGCGGTAAAACCGCGGGTTTCTTATGGGCTAGTATTGACCAGTATTGTCGAAGAAAAGCCTGCCTCTTTACAGGCTGCCACGGCGAGTATTGAAGAAGAGCTGCAGTTTGCCGGTCAATCTAAACCAGTGTGGACGATTGGACCGATTGACGAACAGCCGATTCATCTCACCAAAGTCCAACTTTCTTCAAACGACAAGACAGACAAGTCTTGGCTAGAGAAGACAGTTAAAGCCCCGAGTCCCAATATTCTCATCAATGTAAAACCAGTTGAAAGCTCCGGGGAATCAACCGACGGAGCAAACACCCCATCTGTTTTGATCGAGCTTAAGCAAGAAGACGGCCTTTACACCTACAGTAAGACTGTCGCTACGGCAAAAGATGGGGCTGAGTCAGAACGCCATAAACTAGCTCTTCCGATTATCGGGCCTTTAAATGCCATGAGAATTTATGACGAGAAATTTAAGCCAGTTGAAACGGGTCTCGAAAATGTCTTTTTTAATCCCTACCATACAGCGACAAAGCTGACCATCAATCATAACGAAGAAAAGTTTATCCAACAGACTGATTACGCATTTGGCAGGCACAAAGTCCAGTTTAAATCACAAAGCCCTGTTGCAAACGCTGGCAAAACCTCTAGGATACATGAGTCTGAATATAGCCTTGGTTATCAGACCTACTTTTAATGTCTCAATAAGGCCTGTGGCGTCTTGATTCGACTGGAAAACCTATATAAATCATACCCCAATAAAATCATTGCTGAAAATATCAACTTTCAATTTCCAGATGGCGAAAAGATTGGTCTGATTGGTGATAATGGGGCGGGGAAGTCGACTCTTTTCAAAATGATCTGTGGAGAAGAAGAAGCCGACAGTGGCCAGGTGATCATGCCCCAAAAGAGTCTTGTGGGATTTTTACCCCAGGAGCCCAACCCAGCGCCAAAGGCAAGCGTTGTTGAGGAGTGTGAAAGCGGTGCTGAAAGGCTCGCAAATCTGCAAAAGACCATGGCCGAAGCTCTTTTGCAGTTAGAAGAGAGCTCAAGTCCCGAGACGATTGCTGCCTATGAAAAAGCCGAATCCTCCTTTCGAAGAGCTGGTGGGTATCAGCTGACTGCTGAAGCCCACAGGATTTTAAGGGGTCTAGGTTTTGATGAGGAGATGCTCAACAAGTCGCCCCTTGAGCTTTCAGGAGGCTGGCGGATGAGGCTTGAGCTAGCCAAGATATTTATAAAAGCGCCTGATTTTCTTCTGCTTGATGAACCGACGAACCACCTTGATCTACCGAGTCTTGTTTGGGTGGAAAACTACCTAAAAAAGTTTTCCGGTACGGTGATACTTATCTCACATGACAAATCTCTTCTTAACCGCCTGAGTACAAGCATCGCTCACTTAGACAGGGGTACTTTAACCTCTTACCCTGGAAACTTTGATCAGTTCCAGCGACTTAGATCGGAACGTGAGGAACACAAACAAGCCCGCTTTGATCAAATTGAAAGGCGTCAAAAAGAGCTGAGCTCTTTTGTGGAACGCTTTGGAGCCAAGGCAACAAAAGCAAAACAAGCACAATCGCGGGTAAAAATGATCGAAAAACTCGAGAAGGAAAAAGACTCATTTGCCTCTGAGAAAGCCTCGTCATCGATTCGTTTTAAGCTTCCCTCGCCACCAACAAGTGCGCGCATACTTTTCGAGTGTGAAGGACTTGCGATTGGATATGGCGATAAAAAACTGTCTGAAAATCTATCTATTCATTTAGAAAAAGGCCAAAAAATCGCAATTATTGGCGCAAATGGCATTGGCAAATCAACCTTACTTAAGACAATTTGTCAAATGATCCCGGCTCTTTCTGGAAAGATTGATATCGACGATAAGACAAAACTAGCTTACTTTAGCCAGGACCAGTCGACCCAACTTGATCACAATGCCGATATCTTGGCAAACATCATGTCTCATTCAGATATAGGCGAAAAAGAGGCCCGTCAGATTCTCGGTTCCTTTCTGTTCAGCGGTGAAGATGTCTTTAAAACAGTTCGCGTCCTATCTGGTGGCGAAAAAAATAGAGTCGGACTTGCTCGGGTTTTGTCGCAAAAAGCGAACCTCATTATACTCGACGAGCCGACAAACCACCTCGATATGAATAGCATCGACGCTCTTACCAACGCTCTCAGTCAGTACGAGGGTAGTCTTATCTTTGTCAGTCACAACCGCGATTTTATCGACAATGTTGCCACTCACGTTCTTGCTATGCTTAAAGACGGACGGTCTTTTTTGTCGGAAGGTAAACTTGAAGACTACCGTCGCATGGCAGAGAAAGCTGGATTTCCCGATGTCCTATCTTTTGACAAAGACGCCCCCCAGAAACAAAACGCCGACGATAGCCCTCTCCAGTCAGAACTCCCAAAAGACGACTATAAGACCTTAAAAAGAAGAAGATCACAGCTTGAAAAACAGATCGAAAGTCTTGAAAAAGAAATGAAAGACTTGAATGATAAAAAAGAAAAGCTCGACATCGAAAAGTCGGCTCTTAAACCGGAGGACTACGAAGCTCTTGGTGATCTCCATCAGAGAGAAGAAGATCTTAACGCTTCATTAGACCAGGCCGAAGAAAAGTGGCTTGAAGCCTCAGAAGAGCTCACGCAAGTGACCGCATCACTTGAAGCTATGGGACGTAAATAAGAAATCAGGCTGTATCACTTACTCAGAGCTTTTCTTGCTTGCGCGGCAATCATTTTCGTAAGAGTTCGTGATGGCAGTGATTTGAAGTGGATGACAATATCTGGGCTTTCAACAAGGAGGTAGTAGCAGGGCTTACTCAGAAAATCGCCGTGATTGGACTCTTTGACAGTCGGCATCGTTTTGTAAGCCGCAGCTGATTCATCGTAGATATCATAATTATTCTCTACGGGAATGGTCTCAAACTTAAGAACTTTCATCTTCTGAACTTCTTGAAGATAATTGTGAACGCGCTCAGCCTTCTCTATCGCTCCGTCTTTTGATCCGCCTAATTCTCTAACAAAAATAAATCCAGAGCTTGCTGTTGCCATAAGCACTATCCTAGTTCACTGAGATGACAAAAAACCGTTCCGTTAACCTTTAATAAATAATAGCTTACCGGACGACAGGGAATCGCTCAAGTACTTCGGGAACGGAAAAATAACATTCCGAGGCAACAGCCCAGTTCGCTTTATCGCCGGTGGCACTCGGGCGAAACTCTCCAAAGTGCTCCGTAACACGGTCTCCAAGCTTTTGGCAAAGAGAGCGGTAGCTGGTCAATTTGCCGCCATAGACGGTCAATAGAAGACCTCGTTTTGAGTTCATCTCACCGATCACTGACTCACGCGAGGTTGAAGTCAGGCTCTTGCCAGGATCAACAGCAAGCCAGCGAAGTCCGGCGAACTTGGCAGAAATATCGTTATGAGTGAATGGTTTTGTCAGATAACGATTGGCTCTTTCCAAAAGGTAGTCGACTTCTTCCTCTGAAACCTGAAGCTTATCTGGATCTCCATCGTATCTGCCTTCGGTTGTGCCAAGAAGAATATGATCAAGCCAGGGAAGAAGAAAAAAGATCCGCCCATCGGCGGGCGACTCTAAAAAGAGTCCCTTTTTGAGACCTGGATTTTTCAAGATAAGGTGCACACCTTTATTATTGACGGCGTGGTGGGTAGGATTAAGACCACTATTTTCAATAATCTTATGGGCCCAAGGACCTAGACAGTTCAGCACGTAAAGAGTACTAATTGTTTTTATCGACCCATCAGCCGTTTTTACTTCGACATTCCAGCCATCCTGACTCGGTTTGATAGAAAGAGCCTCAAGGCCTTGCTCAACTTTTGCACCAAGTTTGACAGCAGAAGATGCCACTCTTTTGACCAAAGCCAAGTCATCGGTCTGACCATCCCAAAAGGAGTAGACGCGTGAAATTTTGCTCACGTCAATATTGGGAATGTCGTTTTTAACGGTCTCAAGATCAATATTTTTGTGAGCAGCAAGCTTATATTTTCCGGCTAAAAGATCGTAAAGAAAAAGACCTGCTTTGATTTTTAGCGATGAGGACCCTCCCTCTTTTAGGATCGGGTAGTAAAACTCGATTGGCTTGACGAGGTCACCCGCCAATTCGATTAATAATTTCCTCTCTTTTAGAGATTCTGCCACCATCCCAAATTGGCTGATTCTCTTAAGATAACGAAGCCCACCGTGGATCAATTTCGTCGAGCGAGAAGAAGTGCCGCTTCCTATCTCAGATTTTTCGATCAGCATAATATCTTTCCAGCCGCGGCTTGAAAGATCGTGAAGCGCGCCCACACCATGGATGCCGCCGCCTAGAATAAGCACTCTTACGCGAGAGGGAAGGTTATTTTCACTCATTTGTGTCAAAGATATCTCTCTGTCTTTACATTAATCGTTTACCATTCGAATAAGCTTGTCATATACTTCATTATAAGACCAAAGAAATATAAAAAGATTAGAAAGGCTACCAAATTGTCCGGAGACGCCAAAGATAACAATGCCGCTGATCGTCCTGAACGCTATACGTCCCACGCTCTCGTTGAGGTGAGAAAACACCGCTGGTTTCCCTTTGGCAT
>CAZBDM010000015.1:14999-20624 GCA_964490675.1 uncultured Oligoflexales bacterium | reverse complement strand
TGGCGATTTTAAACAGTGCCGTCAGTCAGTCCTTTCAATTTGCTGCAAAGCGATTGAAAGAACTTCTAGATTCATCGGATTCCCGTCACATGGCTGTTGTTAAGCTTATTGATGAGTTATATAAAGATGGTAAAAAAGTTCTGTATTCAGGAAACAATTATTCGGAAGAGTGGCGCGACGAAGCTAAGAAGCGAAAGTTAAGCATTCTTAAGTCGGGACTCGATGCGTTTAAGGTGTTTTCTAACGCCAAAGACTATCAAGCTCTTATCGACACTAAAGTTATGACTCGTGAAGAACTTGAATCTCGCAATCGAGTGAATATTGAGAGATATGTAAAGACACTGTTTATCGAACTCAACGGACTGATGGAAATGGTAAGGGAATACGTCGTGCCAGCTGTTGAAAAACAGCTTAAGCAATCCAAGGAAGTTGCCGATATTATTACATCCGAAGCGTTAAGAGCACTGTATCGCCAACGCACCAATAATTTTGAATCTGTGTTGGTGGAAGTTCTTAATCGAATTGATACGTTGACAAAAATCCTTTCAGACTATGCCAATGCTGACAAGCAGGCATTTGAAACTCTGGAAGGTCTTTTTAAGAAAGCGATCCCGGAGGCTGAGGCCATCAGAGTAGCTGCGGATAATGCGGAAAAGTTCGTAGCTGCCGAGTTTTGGAAGATGCCGAAATACAGGGATATGCTGTATTCACACAGACTTGGTTAAGCCAGTCTATGGTTCTACATTAGTCTCATAGGTGTTTCTTCAAATAGTCTCATGGCCGTTTGAGGTGACGATTCGATAACGTTTTTTTGGAGTCAGGGATTCCAAAAGGAGTGAAGTACATGTCCATTGTAAAACCACATCTCATTAAAAACTTGTCTCTCTTGGGTCTTATCGCCCTTGCGGAGAACACTGTCTGGGCTGCTGAGGCCGCCAAGATTGACACGGCGTTCATTGTTCACAACTTATGGATTCTCATCGCTGCAGCATTAGTCTTTATTATGCACCTTGGCTTTGCAACCCTTGAAGGTGGTGCTGTTCAAGCAAAAAACCGTATCAACATTCTTTTTAAGAACACGGCTATTATCGCTATAGGTCTGCTTACCTATGCACTCATGGGCTTCAATCTCATGTATCCAGGAGACGCATTTGCCGGCGGCTTCTTTGGCTTCGCTGGGTTTGGTGTCGCACCAGGAGCTGACGGACTGACTTCAGCTTACAACCCTGCATATACTTACTGGAGCGATTTTATCTTCCAAGCCATGTTTGCTGCAACTGCTGGAACCATTCTTAGTGGCGCTGTAGCAGAGCGTATTAAGCTTGGTCCATTCCTTGTTTTTACAACAATCTTTCTTGCTGTGATTTATCCTGTCATAGGTATGTGGAAATGGGGCGGTGGCTTCCTTGATAAGTTAGGCACGCCTTTCTATGACTTTGCTGGTTCGACCATTGTCCATGGTGTAGGCGGTTGGGCAGCTCTAGCAGGAGCAATGATTCTCGGTCCACGTCTTGGCAAATACGTCAATGGAAAAGCCCAAGACATCCATCCTTCAAGTGTTTCGCTGATGACGATCGGTGTTTTCTTACTCTGGTTAGGTTGGTTTGGATTCAACGGTGGCTCCGTCCTATCGGCTGATCCTGCTGCTGTTTCACTGGTTTTTGTGACGACTACCCTTGCTGGGGCAGCCGGAATTTTCGGTGCGATCCTTGTTGCTAAAATCCTTACTAAAAAACTAGACGTCCTGATGGCTCTTAATGGCGCACTTGCCGGTCTTGTTTCGATCACTGCTGGTGCAGATCAAATGGGTGCATTGGACTCAATTATCATAGGCTTTATTGGCGGTGGACTTGTGGTTGTAGCGACCAAGTTCTTCGAAAAAGTTAAGATCGACGATCCTGTGGGTGCCATACCGGTTCACTTGGTCTGTGGAATCTGGGGGACTTTAGCAGTCGGACTTTTTGGAGGCCTTGCTTCAGGAGCGCAGGTCATGAGTCAGTTGATTGGTATTGTTTCCGTTGGTGTATTTGCCTTCGGTAGTTCATACGCGATGTTCTTCGTCCTTGATAAGGTCATGGGACTAAGAGTTAGCAAGCAACAAGAAATCGATGGTCTCGATATTCACGAGCACTCACTCATCGAAATTTTCGACTCAGAAAATGAAGCTAAAACAGGTGCAGAAGCAACTGCGGGCATTTAAAAACGCCGATCCCGATAGATCAGCGTCCACGTTATAATCAATCCTTTGAGAAATAGCAGCCTTTCGAGGCTGCTTTTCTTTTGAAGAAGGGTCATTTGATCGTTAGTCTCTCTTTGCTAGCGACAAGAAATCCTAGGCCGCCATAACGCCAACCGCCAAATATCACGAAACAATGTAATTTATTTAATGTTTCAGTTAATCTTTGCCGATAAGAAATTGTCATATTTTTCAAAAAACTGGGGGAAGGTTATGAAACGTGGATTTTCGGCAACTCAGATTGATTGCTTTGCCTTATTGAACTCTGTAATCACGGGATTATTAGCAGCTAGTCTCATTTTAACACCGATGTTTGGATGTAACCGATCAGAAGAAGCGCCAGCAAGTGATCTAAACTTCGCAGGTACCTCTGCTTCACTTGAATCAAAAGAGGTCAAACAAGCAATTAATCGAAAAACGATTGAAAAATATGGGGATGAAAGCTACCTGGTTCGCTTTAACGAAAGAGTCACCAGTTGGTCAGAAGAATTTGCAAAACAAGCGGAAGCGTATGTTAAAACCATTGATGAAGACGCTGATTTATCTTTTCTTCAAGAAGAGATTGTTGATTCGCGCGACTTACTTAGTGACACGGTCATTAAGCTAAAAGCTTTTCGCGCAGCTGTTGAGTCTAATAAAAAAGCTAAAATCACAGAAGCATTAAGGCCGGATGCGTTGCAACTAAAAGAGTTATTTTTGGCTATTCACTTCGCTGAACAACCTAAAGACCCTTTCGTAAAATCCTTTTATTCTGCAGGATTTCAACAGTCAAAACCAGTAGAGTTCACGGGTCAAAGCAAAGAACAAGTCATTAGTCGCATTGACTGGGAGGTTAACATACTTGTCGAAGAAGTGGTTAGTTCTCTGATTGGCTCAGGTGGAAACAAATTTGTGGCTGATTTAAAGTCAACCATAGCAGATATGGATAAACAGCTTGAAGAGCTCGATGCTAAAATTGCAGAAATGAATAAATCAGATGAACAAGGAGCGATGTTAAAGCTTATTAATGAAGCTCTTGAATTTTTATCACCAGTACAAACAGCTCATGCCGGCATACCTCTTGCTTTTATTGCAGGAGAGGCATTTGCAATCACTATGGCACTAATCGGTATAGGTGGGATATTACTTGTTATTTACCTACCGTTTCATCCGATAGTTGTTGCAGTTTATCGAAGATACTTTAGCAATGAGCAATTCAATTCTTTAGGTGATCGTAGTAAAGGTCCGAGGCTTACTCAAGATCAGCAAGCCTATCTTTGGCTATGCGTTAATGGACTTGTATGTAAAACAAAATAAATGCTGGATAAGGATTTGGTTAGGTAGTCTTAAGCCTAACCAAGTCGAATCATCGTCCTATACCACGTGCCACCCATATTCTTATAACAGATAACCTCAGTATGATTGAGGAGATCATTAAAGGTCTCACCTTGTTGAGAAAGGATCGTCCCGGTGAGGTCGGTAATGATAAAGTCGGTTAATCCAGGGCTTGTGCTGTACTGACTGGTTGAGCCAGCGATAAAATAGTCTCCCCTATCCCAAATTTCTTTGATTTGATCATCGCTAGGATTAGCTCCCAAAGAACGAGGGTTGGTCGGGTAAAAGTTGATAATAGGCTGAACACCGTCCGGGATTGTGATGTCACTTGCCAAGGAAAGATCGACATAGGTTTCGCTTTTTAGATATGGATCTTGAAAACTGATCGGTGCTTCAATTTGATGTTTGTATTGATTGCCATCAGTTGTCTGAACAATGATACAAACCTTGTCACCCTTACTGACCGGTAAGTTATCGAGGACGACAGGAATAATCTTATTATCCGCTGCAATATCTGAACGCATAATGACTTTGAGGGCTACGAGGCTCCCAGTGAAGCGTGCTATGACAAAGCTCGCTACTTCGACAGGACCACCATGGCCGTACTTAGGAAAGCTCACGACAAGAGAGCATTTTTTGGGTGACCCATATGCGTAAAGTTCAGGTTTCAATGCTTCTGGAATCTCACTAGGGATACTTGCTAAATCTGCTGTGTTGGGCGGCAAATCAGGGCAGGCCGCTGCTGCATCTGAATTTGTTGATTGATCGCCATTATTTTTGTCTTCACCAACAATAGTTTCGTCTGAGTCAGAGGACTTCTTTGACGATGTCTTTGACGTCGAACCGTTGTTACAAGCAGCTATTGATAGAAAAGGTAAAAATGCCAAAACACCGGCAATATTTTCAAGAAAGTTGAGTCTATCGAGGGGTTTTTCATTTGTTTCGACTTCTTTGTGTTCCATAGATAACTGTCCATCGTCTTAGGGTAGAATGCACAACAGGAGTATCACTTGCGTGATACTCCTTTATCGCTCAAATCAATACTTTCCTTAGTATTAGTCGTTGTTGATTTTAACTGTTGCACGCTTTTTCTCGAGCATAATCATCATTGTGCCACCGTCCATATCGGCACCGATCGTATATTTATGCTCTTCTTGTTCATTAAGACCGTACATAATTACAGGCTGCGATCCAGCTTCTGGGAGTGCACAGATATTGAAAGCTGAAACTTCATACTCTACACCGATTTCGAGGAAACCAGCTTCAACCTCTACGAAAGTACACTGAACGGCCGCAAGCTCGCCAGCAACAGACATAGTATGACCAGTGTCGGTTCTTGTGATTGTAATTCCGTAACATGCTTTCTGAACACCTTGTAGTTGAATCATTGTTCCTGGTGCACAACGTGCTCTTAAAGTCTCACCAGACGAAGCAGCTCCGTTGGCGTCAACCATTTCAGCTGACTCAAGGTTCCAGTCTTCAGCTTGTAGAGCGAAACCACCTGGAGTGTAAGTTTCAAATTGATCACCGTTTTCTAGTGACATTGAAGGGATTTGGATGCCAAACTTCATGTTTTGGTCTTCGGCACTCATTGAACCAGAAGATTGCACTGCATCTGGGTTAACGGTACTTGCGTCACCACTGTTAGAAGCTTGTTCTTGGTTGTTTGAAGATTCTGAGGCGTTTGCCTTTTCTTTTTCTTGAGTTGCGGCAGAGTCTGAACTTCCGTTACATCCGAAAAAACTTAAACTTGCAACAACAACAGCAGAAATTACACTAGTTCTTAGCATAGTCAAATACTCCCCATAAGAATAATCCGAATCGACATTTGATCATCAATTTGAAATTCAATTCATATTTAAATTTAGGTTACAGATTAGCAATAATTTCTTTTCGGTTTTCAAGTGTCAAACTTGATTGTTTGCTAAAATTAACTTTATTCAGTCGATTTAACAGGAGCTTATAGGAGTTTGTTTGTCTCAATTTTTTGAAAGCTCAAACTGACTTTTGATTTGTTTTTAAAGCTATCTATTTATGTATCTCTGTTAATTACTTGGATGATTCAACGCGTCATA
>CAZBDM010000015.1:1048-14989 GCA_964490675.1 uncultured Oligoflexales bacterium | reverse complement strand
CTTATCTAAGCAACCAAATGCGCCGTTCCTTTTTGATATTTAATTAATTAAATAACGACCTGAATTCCAATAAATATTTGGCTTTTTCAAGCTCTTTCAAGAACCAAACAAGTTTTGTCGATATTGATTTAGAGAAAGGTATAACCCATGAAGAAAAAGCAGCCAAATAATGTTTCTCGCAGAGGACTCCTAAAAGCATTGGGTCTAGGGCTTGCTGGAACACATATTTCTTCGCAGGCTTTAGCAAAGCTCAATCTCCAGCAAAATCAAAGTCAGTCGGATCAGCAGCCACAATGTGATACTGGTCAAGATATCAGAGACGTTGAGTTTCCTCTTGAAGATAACGAGAATGTCCACTTTTGGATGGATGGCAGAAATTCTGACGGGAGTTTTGGTAGTGCCATTCAAAATAGAGCCAATTTAGCTGTATTTATCAACTTTACTCAAACAGCGAGTCGTTTCATCGACAAGGTTGTCTTAACAACCCATGATCGTAAGCCACTCGGCGTGCGTTACTATTCCTACGCCGATAAAACTTCGCAAGGTAAACTACCCTATGTGATGTTTGATAGCCTTAATCTACAGAAAGATAAGGTGCATTATATCTTTTATCAGGTCAGACAAGGGGATAAGACTGAAGTTTTCAGAACCCCTATTCCAGACAGAAGTAATACAATTTTAAGAGCACCTTTTATGCCACAGACGATCATTGACAATTTAGCGGCTTTGAGAGACGGAGCGGGATCTCAAATCACAACTCCATTTATTCATCAGAGTCCTCTTGATGTGGCTAATCATTCGGTTAGATTTAAAATCAATTCCATTCAGCAAAATGGTAACTTCGAAATCAATGTTGAACTGATGCATGCTGATGTTGATGCAAGCCATTTTCCAAGATATTTTCTTATTACTGATCCGGTCGGTCATCTGTTGGGCGGCGTTGAACGTGCCTTTCAGCAAACCCCTGATATTGCAGCAGCCGGAGACTCCGCTGGCTGGATGACCATAAGGTCATTGCAGACTTCCAATACACTTAATGCAAACTTTACCAGCATTCCGAGTATTGCTGATTGTCCACTGATTCATATCTTCACCGACAATGCTTATGATTGTTTGGCAAAAGCGACGGTTAGACTGCGATAAATCAACCCATTCAAACAACTGCAACCAATAGAATTAATTGAATTTTATGAGCAATTTGTAATGATGTTCAACTTCACTTCATGCCTTTCCGATAAGAAATAAAACCAGAGAATAAAGAAAAACTTATTGATTCTGTAAAATGTTGGAGTGCCCGTTGATGATCCGTTTTTACGTTGCCTTGTTGGTCTTGTCATTGTCTGTGGCCTGTCAAAGTGAAGTTTCTACCACTGAAAAGAAGCAAGCCAGCGATTCTTCAAAAGTCTCATCTCAGTCTGCAGATGGAAAAGATTCTCAGGATAAATCTGGTCGATTTTATATTGATGGTAACGGTCTTGGCATCCTTGAGCTTAATCTGTGGAACGGAGCTCAGGACCAAGAAGGATCTGATGTTCCTGTTCCTGCATCGAGTGGCTGGGCGTTAGCTGGGGAATACGCTGAACTCAACTGTACTTTCGAGCAAGCAGGAATGAAGCTTGTTGCATTAAATTATCAGGTTTCTTTAAGTCAAGGTGGTACGGAAGTTTATAACAGTGAAGAACAAGCAATGGCGCAAACTGACTGTACTAAAATTGAATTGAAGTTACATCTTCTTGAAGTTGGCAAAGACTATTGTTTTGATCTTAAATTTACCGGTAGATTCAAAAACTCCGGAAGTATGGAAATCGCCAAATTATCTAATGAAGTATGTATGTCAGTTGCTGAAGAGAACGCTGATATTAATGTTACGTTAGATGTTGTTGCCAACGGAACGGCTAGTATGAGCAATTTGTCATCAAATCTTGGCCAACTTAATTTCAGTGCTGACTTACAAGCACCGTACGATTACCAAGCACCTCTAAGAATCGAAATCTTAAAGAACGGTGCAGCCCATGCTAACGATATCGTCGAGCCGTTTCAATTCAATCAAGGATCGAATCGCATCGATCGTAGTGATTTCCCTCAAATTAATGGAGGGACATTGAGTGCGCCTGGAGATTACTCGATAACGATCTCTACCGAAATGCCGAATGGAGATGTCTTAACAGCCAGTGGATCACTCAATGTGCCTGAACCACCGGCAAACTGTAGCTATACAAATCCACAAAATGCGACATTTACCCTGTCGCACGGGCAAACGAACACCTATCAGTGCACCAATCTTGATAGTGACGCCTATGCAAGTGGTACTTTTCAAGCGAAATGTAACGATGGTGCTTTCGTCAATCCAAGCGATGGCGGCGCTCTCGATTTAAGTGCATGTGTTGCAAAATAGGGATGAAGTAAGTCCATGAAACTTTCATTTTGGCTAACATTATTTTTTGTTTTTTCGGCTACGGCATGTGGAACACGTGTGATTGTCGAAGAACGAAAGACAACTAACGCCAAAAAGAAAGAGGATCCTGTTCAGGACGATGACACGCGTATTCAAACAGGGAAAGACAGTGGCAATCAAACAATTGGTTTGACCTTTGAAAGCGATATCAAGCAGCTATTAGAAAACAAGGGCTTCGAGCGGTGCTTGTCACCAAAACCCAACCAACGCAAGTGTCCCTAACTTTTCCGATTACGAGTCCACTAAGAAAGCTACAGAAAAGGCCATTTTTTTAAC
Source organism: uncultured Oligoflexales bacterium (assembly GCA_964490675.1). Taxonomy (GTDB): domain Bacteria; phylum Bdellovibrionota_B; class Oligoflexia; order Oligoflexales; family JAWKNZ01; genus CAZBDM01. The sequence goes on along the minus strand of CAZBDM010000015.1, from coordinate 12,258 downwards.
TGGTCACAAAGGATTTATTCTCGACTCTGAAGCAAAACAACAGCTTCAGTCTTGGATCGAAGGGGGAATGTTAAAGGATCCTCTTAGTAGTGGAAATGGTGTCGGAGGAAGTGGTTGCGTTGCCGGTAGTGTAAACTTTGAAGACTGCATCAAGCCAATTTTGTTTACCAATAATAATTGTTTTAGCTGTCATCCAGGTACCGACGACCTAAATCTGACTGATTATGACGCGGTCAAGGGCAAAGGAAGTGCTGGTTCTGTCAATCTTTCCGACGGCCACAACTTTTCGGAACCTGGAAAAGTTGTGTGGAATAGCGAAGAAAAAGCTTTTATGGACGAGTGGATTGCAAATGGATTCAGAAGAGATCAACTCGATCCTGGCTCTCCTGCTTCGACAACACCAGAAGCAACGCCGACGACGCCAACTCCAAGCCCGGCTGGAACAACGACTTTCAATGGAGACGTTCAACCTCAGCTAACCGCAAAAGGGTGTTTGCAAGCCAATTGTCACGATGGGACCGAAAAAAATCTCGGTATCTATGAGGTTGCCAAATCTGAAATCAATGATATTAGACTGATGAACGGTCATGAAGGTCTTGATTGGACCGACGATGAAAGAGGAGTTATTGCCAAATGGATTTCTGACGGTTCGAAAGAAATTTGATCTTGCGCCTTTAACGAACATATAGTCAGTCAAAAACCTTCTCTAAATGATTGTCTTCTTACCTAACTTCCTGTTTTTAATAACTAATATTGATCCACGAGACAAGTTTGACGAGTTTACAGAATCCCAAGAAACTGTTATAAAAACAATCAGTCCGGCTTTCTGAGCAGGCTCCTCTTCGAACATCCTTCAAGCTTTTTGGAACCATCAATTGACTCGTCCGATTTTTATCATTGCTCTCCTTTGTTTATGCGCTTCTTTGCCAGCCGTTTTATTCGGTTCCGGAAGAGATCTTGTTTGTGAAGCAGCTGCCCAAGGTTACCAGTTGCAGCCTGCGAGCATCCCCCCAGAGAGTGCGTTGACCTTAAAATCGTTGTTACATGTGATCTATGGTGAGAGCCGCATGGAAGCGAGTACTTACTTTGGTGCAACCGTTCCGAAAATCGCTGGAGGAATGCACACAAAAGAAGGTGTTCAGCGCTATTTAGATAGATTGCGCAAAACTCTCCCTGCTATTCGCTTTCAGACTTCCTGGGATATTCTGTCCGGTCAACCTCTGGACATTGATTTGAAGCCGACAAGCTTTGTCTTTCCTCGCCTTGTAATCGTCCAAACTCACGCAAGTGGACTTGCTGTCGCCTATTTCCCCAAACAGCTTTTGTCTGAAAGACGAGAGCAAAGGTACACAAGAATATTTTTTAAACATGGTGGTGCTATCCCTGACGATCTTCTTCTCTTTCCAGAGATGACTCACCAAGAACTTATCGATGTAATCGTTGAAACAGAGCTTGACCCTCAACACACTGAAACTAGAGGGGATGGAGAAAACGATGTAGAGGTACGTTACCGTTCATTTCCTTTAAGCAGGTTCTCAGCGGCGCAAAACGATGACTATAAAAATCTTTCATTAGTTTCCAGAACAATTGGATTCGGAGAGGTTCTTTCAAGGAGAGATGGTAGTGATCCACGTCGCCATCCAGAAGACGCTGTGTTAACAGTGCTCGTTATCGTTAAGAATGGTAAAGTCGTCACAGCCTTTCCTACTCATGGCCTTTATTCCATCAATCCCGAATTCAATATCGCATTGCATTCTTTTGCCATCGCAATGCTGCAGAATGAAGGCGCACTTAAAGACTTCCAGAGAAGCATTAAATCTGCAATTGCCAATCGAAGAGTGATTGATCAAGCCATAGAAGTCTTTACTGAACAGCTATTATTACAGGTTATTTACTACCTCAATAACTATCGAGAAAGGCCCTTGCAATTTATTAATAGAAACTTGTTCGATTTCTATTTTAGCCATGCCGACCAGTTTGCGAGGGCCGCTAAGTTGAATAGAAGCGGATTACCAACACGGGTTGGAGCGGATTCTATCTTGGCACTATCAGAGAGTAGCAATCGCAGGTGGATGCAGCCCATCAACAAGCTTGGGCGAAAAAACAAAGAGAAACTCTTTACATACTTTCTCTTGCAAGCTCAAGAGATTGTGCGTATGCGCCAACGCACCGACGAAGTTGTCGAGCGGGTTCGTCAAAATGAAGCTAAGCAACAAAAGCGAAGAAAAAGCCGGACAATGAGGAACTGAAACTCATGGAAAAAGGCTCCCAAAGGAGCCTTGAGAGTTATTTTTCTGTATTTTGACCAGATCCAACGTAAACATGTTGAATATCGGTTTTTTCAATATTACCTAGGCCATCAACTGCTTCGATATAGTAGTCAAGCAGCTTATCCTGAAACCCTTCAACCTTTGCCCAGTATTGGTCAGCAATCACTTTGGGTTGGATGAAGAAGTCGATATTACCATCATTAAAGATATTATCTTTAAAGCTCTCACCGCTTCTCTTCTGCATGGGGATAGTGATCCACTGCCCTACTGACTTACCGCCCGCATAGGTTTCGTTGTCATTGTTAGCAATGGGGTTAAAACCATCAAGATCGACTCTGACCTTCAAATGAACCTTCTCCACGCCAGAAAGATCATAGGCAAGCGTCCAAACGTAGAAATCGCTAGGAGCAGTCCAACGACGGTAGCCATAAGGCGCTCCGTAGTTTTCCGAGCCGGGATTGTAAGGATACCTCTGTGGGATAAATACAGTTGGCGGTGTTCTATCAGCCATGTTCTGCTGCAGAGCCATTGATCTTTGTGCCCAATCTACCGCTTGGTTAACAGCAAGAGATGGCTTCACTTCCATATCTATAGCTGAGCCGTAATACATATAGCCACTTGTCAAAGCAGGAAGGAAGTAATGCCATGCCAATTCAGCATGGTTGGGAGTAGACCAAGCGCCATCAGGATCTTGTACATGAGCATCATAAAAACTACCGCCATTGTCCCGATGTTTTTGTTCGGCAGTGGAAACAATATTTTGGCCCGCAACAATCACCGCCCAATTGCGGAAGTCTTCCGCCCAGCCATTTTCAATATCTGCATAGGTAGCAGGATCTTGATAGTCAAACTCAGGAGAATTTCGGTCTCTTTGCGGGTACCATAACCAATTGAGAAACTGTGGGTGGCCCCAATCTCCTGCTGCATTGATCCAAGATCCGTCTTCTACGTGCACGACATCATTTTCGTCTGGACGGTTACGATCTAAAAAGGTTTGGATGGTTGTCGGCTCATAGCCTCGTTGACGGGCCATTTCGACAAAACGAGGAACCGCCTCATGGTAGTAGCTGAATCCCCCACCCCAGGCATTATCGCCATCGTGAGAAAAAAGTACCATGGCAGGTTTGTCCGATGATACAAAAGGAGCGATTTGAGAATCGATGGTTCCGGTGTCTTGGGGACTATAGCCATCACGATAACTTAAGACGTCGGCCATCGGCACGACGATGATTTTATACTCTTTGCCAGTCTCAGGGTCGACATACTTGGCCCAGTGCGCTTGGTAAGAGAAAGGCACAGATAATGTGGCGCCTCTGCCGTCGATTTCACCACTCCAGAATCGCTCTGCGGGAGGGTTAACTTGATCAGCTCGGTTGGGCGGATCATAGAGACCTTTGCCGTGCAGGGCGCGGTAATTTGGATGAGTACGGGCCAAATGATGATTTGGGACAATCACCCACTCATATCCCGCTTCAACGAGAGGCTTGATCATTCTAATAGAAAAAGATTCCTCAGCAGCACGGAAGCCTTTTGGTGGCCTTACTCCCGTGTGATTACCCCAAGTGCGTTGCCAACTGATGCGGTCAAGAGAAATCTCTTTGATGAAGGCGTCTCTGTCAATCAATGGGGCAAGAGCATGGTGATAGGTAAAACCAATGGGTTCCAATTTCGGCTGCCCTGTCGAGGTTTTCCAGGTCATGCCTTCACGAATCCCATCTGCCCAATTGGCACTGTAACCGAGTAGGCCAGCGTTACCGAGGCTAGAGACGTTTTCAATCAGACAACCTGAGTAGGAAAGCTGAGCACCAGCATCTCCGCCACCCATCGATGCAACAGAGTCTTTTGATCGCCATTGATAAATAAATCTCCGGTCATCTTTACCAAAGATTTCGGCGATATTATTGGCAGGGTGTCCAGGAAAGCGAGAGCTTCCTGAAAGATGTTCGTCGGCGAAGCTATATCTTAATTTGCCTGGAGAATTTTCCGGCCAATAGTTGGGTTGTTGGAGATGCCAAAGATAACTTGTATAAACACTTGCATTCTTTGGTTTTGATGATTGAGGAATGTTGTCCGGGGATTCAGCGTAAGACTGAGTAATCAATAATAAAGCGACAACAGAAGTAGTGGTGATCTTGCCGATCAGAGAAAATCTTGAGATCATAAAGTTGAGACCTTACCTAGTTTTCGGAATTGATTTAGGTAAAGATCTCAACAAAGTGCTTTTAAGTCAAGGAATACAGGCAAGTATTGTTTTAATGTAAGGCATCACCCTCTTTACGCCTTTGTTGGCGCGGCTTTTGGTAAGATGATGGAACGACTCCAAAGCGTTCTTTAAAGGCCTCAGAGAAGGCACTGAAGCTTTCGTAACCAAGTAGAGTTGCTACGTCACCAACATGAACGTTTTCGTGTTTAAGCAGTTTCATAGCTTCATCAAGACGTCTCAAACGAAGATATTTAAATGGCGGAATCGAAAGATCGTTTTTAAACGCTCTCAATAAGGTCGATTCACTGGCTTTCGCTTGTTTCGCAAGGTCTTTGATGGTGAGCTTATCGAATAAATGGTTTTCCATAAACTCGATTGCTCTTTGTGTAACGTCGCAAAGGTGCGCGTTACGGGTGAACCCAGCACTGACCTCGCCTTCTTTGGTTGCGACAAAATAGATCTCCTTGAAAATTTCTGTCTCAAGAAACCGAGTTGCTTCGTTTTCGTTTGCTCTAGAAACAACTCGCTCAAAGAAGTAGCGATGGATAACTTCGTCTAACCAATTTGTTCGATTGAACTTTAAAGGACTTAAAAGCAGTTGTTTAAACTTCTTTTCAACTGTCGTTGGATATGTTTCTAAGACCTTTTCTAGCAAAGCAGTCGTCGGCTTAAGGAACAATGTATCGTACATGGAACTCTTGCAGAAAATGTGTACTTCTGATTCTGCAGGAATGATCAGGATATGGTCCTGCCCAATCGAATATTGTTTTTGTTTGTTGACGGTGACATCAAGTTGACAAGGTCCCCGCGGAATAATGAGGGTGGGCAATTGGTATGTCCCCTCCTTCTCTTTGTGAAACAGCGACAGTTCGTAAGAAACGTTCAAGTGGCTGTTTCCAGAGTTAAATTCCTGAAGCACTCTGTAGCTTTGAGGACCTTCGAATAGTGACTTAGATTTTTTTTCAATTGTTTCCACGGCATACTCCTAGGTTCGAGCCAAGAGGTACATACAAAACTTATCTAGGAGTAGTCAAGTCAAGAAAACCGGGGATAAAGTAGTTTTCAGTTTAATATCTTGGGGTTAGCGCCTTTTATGAGCTGCTTAAAAATTAAGTCAGGTCCTACTTCAAGAAAACGTCCTGCCCCCTCGTGGCCGAGCTCCCAAGCTGCTGCAGCGACATCAAGGCCGTCGATATAATCGACTTTTTCGTAAGTTAAGAATAGTTCGTCAAGAAGATGGCCGATGAGGATCGTTCTTGAGCTTTGGTCTTCGAACTCAATCCCAAAAGGGTTGAGAAGGACGTCCATTGATAGTTTTTCATTACTACGCCTGGTGAGTGCGTGAATATATTGTTCGACTGGAATTTTTCCGTTCATACCAGCTTACCACTCTGCTGTTCGTTAACGTCTACATAGGCACATTCGGCAGAGCTAGGAAAAAATTGAGACAGTCCCTTCTTTGCCTAGTTAAAAAGTTAGTGTAAAGATATGATTGCAATTATTATTTTTAGATTTTTAATTAAAATCTAAAATATACAATAAATCTGGTTATGGTAAGTGAAGGAAAGATTTTGCCTCGCTTCGTTGTTTTTATTTAAGCCACCACATTTGAGGTTTCTCTCAAAGAAAAAGGACATCTATCAATGACCCAAGAAAAACCCCTTGCTCTTATATCCGTCACAAACAAAGAAGGTGTCGCAGATTTTGCGCTCGGTCTTGTAAAACTCGGCTACGAAGTCCTCTCGACAGGTGGTACAGCTAAACTATTGGTTGAAAACGACATCCCTGTAACCGAGGTAGCAGAATACACAGGTAGCCCAGAAATTCTTGATGGAAGAGTAAAGACGCTCCATCCAAAGGTTCACGGAGGCATATTATTCGATCGCAGCAATCTCAGCCATCAGCAACAGGCACAAGAACAAGGCATCAGAGCCATTTCGATCGTTGCCGTTAACCTTTACCAATTTCAAAAGAAAGCTGCCGAAGCGGAGCTTAGCCTTGATAAAGCCATAGAGTTTATCGATATCGGTGGACCCACGATGCTCAGAGCTGCCGCCAAAAATTGGCAGCACGTCATGTCAGTCATCGATCCAAGCGACTACCCTAAGGTCCTTGAAAAGCTTTCCAATGACGCAGTCGATGACAGCTTCCGAAAGCACCTTTCGTTAAAGACTTTCGCTTCGACAGCAAGTTACGACGCGGCCATATCAAATTACTTTGCGGATGCACTGCATACCCACATACCGGTGGTTGCGACCTCAGATGAACGTTCTCTACGCTATGGTGAGAATCCCCATCAAAAGGCTTCTTTTCTTACTGCCGGTGCACAAAGAAGTGGATTCGCTGCTATTGAGATTTTGCAAGGCAAGGAACTTTCTTACAATAATTATCTCGACCTCGATCACGCGTGTCGGGTCGTTAGAAGTTTCGAGGGACACAAAGCCGTTTCGATCATTAAACATACCAACCCTTGCGGAACAGCCATCAGTGACAACGATAGCCTGGCAGCTGTCTATAAAAAGGCTCTAGCCGGTGATCCTAAGTCAGCATTTGGTGGTATTGTTGCGACCAACCAAGACATCGATGGTGAATCAGCTTCGCTCATGAGTAGTCTTTTTCTTGAGTGTATCGCCGCCCCTAACTTCAGCCCTGAAGCAAGAGAGATCTTCTCCAAGAAGTCAAATCTTAGACTATTAGTTGCTCCATGGCTCAAAGATCCCTTTAGGAAGGGGTCCATCGAGTGGCGATCGGTGGAGGGAGGTCTTCTGATGCAAGAAACTGACGATATTTTCGAAGACCCTTTACAATGGGAGACCGTCACTGAAAAAGCTCCGAGCGAGACAGAGATGGCAGATTTGCTCTTTTCAATAAAGGTGTGTGCCCACGTTAAATCGAATGCAATTGTCTTGGCAATGGAGCAACAAACACTGACTGTTGGGGCTGGTCAAATGAGCCGCATCGATGCCGCTCAGTTTGCCATTGATAAAGCACTTTCAGAAGGCAAGCCGCTTAAAGGGGCTGTGCTGGCAAGCGATGCATTTTTCCCTTTTAAAGACGTCGTTGAGCTCGCCGCTAAGCATGGCATCAGCGCAATTGTTCAACCTGGTGGATCAAAACGCGACCAAGAATCGATCGATGCAGCAAACGCTGCAGGTATCTCTATGGTCTTTACGGGTAAAAGACATTTCAAACACTAAAAGCTTGTTCACTGAGAAGGTTTTTGGCAAACGCCATTGATACAATCAGCGGCACCGCCCACAACGACCATCAAAGAACCCTGGACAGCCTGTCGGAAGCGTCACGAGATCTGCCGACGCAGAAGGCAGGCTTACTCAAGAGTAAGCCTGTCTCAGTTACAACTATAATGATTTCGAACAAGGTTCGTCGCAATCTCGGTTCTTTAGGGCGTGTAGATCGCTGACTTAATCATCACACATTCTAGTCACCATCGATTAGGTTACCTATCCCGCCTAGTACCGAGCCTTCGCCTTTTGAGCTACCGCCAACAGATGGCGCAGACTGAATTATGCGATCAGCAAGTCTGGAAAACGGTAAACTCTGTAGCCATACTTTACCAGTACCCTGCAAAGTCGTAAGGAATAGTCCTTCTCCCCCAAAGAACATCGATTTAAGGTTTCCTGCTCTTTGAATATCAAAGTCGATCCCTTCTGAAAACCCAACGACACATCCTGTATCAACTCTGAGTAAGTCATTATCGAGAGTTTTTTCAACAACCGTTCCACCAGCGTGGACGAAAGCCATGCCGTCACCTTCGAGTTTTTGTAAAATAAACCCTTCACCACCGAAAAACCCAGCTCCGAGCTTTTGGTTAAATGCAATTGAAACTTTCGTTCCCAGAGCAGCAGCAAGAAAAGAGTCTTTTTGACAGAGGATCGTACCACCGACTTCCGCCATGTTAATGGGGACGATCTTTCCTGGATAGGGAGCCGCAAAAGCGACTTTTTGTTTGTGGGTGCCGACATTGGTGAAATGTGTCATAAATAGAGACTCACCGGAAATCATCCGCTTTCCCATGCTAAAAAGCTTGCCCATAAACCCTTGTTCGGGCTCAGATCCGTCACCCATTTTTGACTCAAAGCTAATGCCTTGATCCATATAATTCATCGCCCCTGCTTCCGCGACGACTGTTTCCTTAGGGTCGAGTTCCACTTCGACCATCTGTAAGTCGTGACCAATGATTTCATAATCAACTTCATGACACTTCATTTCCGCTTCCTTTCTGAAAACAACGATAAAAAAACCCTAGCAGCATTGTCGTTTCGTCACAATGAGAACAGTGCAAGTCTATTTTTTGGACAGACGATCACGCACGAGCCAAAATCAATGACCTGCGCTTTTGAAAAGAAGATAGAAAAGATAGGCTTTGTGGAACGCTTTAAAAGACGACAAAACTAAGACATTACAAGTGAGATTTAAAGAAGATCGCTTTCGAGCTGAACGGTATAGACTTCCTTTTCAGAGGTGAAAAGCATAAATTCCTGCAAATCAATGCTTCCCTCTCTGAAGTTTAGCTTGATGTCACTAGGGTTGACGCGCGCGGGCAGAGTTGCCTTTGGCAACCCCATCAGTGCCGCAAGTTTACGTCTGCTTATCGCTACGGTTATGGCTTGTGTTTGACGAGTAGGCTTAGAGACGATCTTGACGTCAATTTCTCCGTGAGTTGAGGTCAGTTTCGCGTTGCGCGGTGATTGAAAGCTAAGGCTCCATGTATCATGGTAACTTTCTGTGCGGGTGTTAAGGTGACGTTTTTTGTAATAGGATCTTGTGACTCTCAAAAGCACTGGGAATGATTTTTTTTGATAGTCCATAGATTTTTTGATTGTTTCAGGCCAGAGAGTGTCAGCAGCGTCAGCTTGTAGCCTATTTTTACTTAAGCTACTAAAAAGAAAGACAAAAAAGATGGACAAGAGGAGGCCAAAAGCGCTTTTTCGCAAGTCCCGGTCCTTTCTTATAGTTGTGTCTTTTATTTTATCTTAGATTTTCCAATTAAATCAAATGAATACCCAAAAGCTAATGTCGCCTTACCATGTCGTTTTATGATATTTTAGTTTCAAGCAATTGTGTCGCCCAGAAATTCCGAGGTTTTGTTTTGAAAAGAAGAGCTGTGTGCCCTGGTCTTTTTGTTTTGATGATGCTGTTTTCTCAGTCTCTTTTTGCTGATATTCACTCAGCTCCCATCGTCATTCCTGCACACAAAATACCAAAGGTCGCCAACCACCCTCTCGGTCTTTATCGAGTCTTTAAGACTGAAAAAGATGGAACCGCCGTTGCTATTCCTTTTCAAATGGACGAATTGAACGGCTACAATGATTTCGTGCTTCCTCACGGACCAGGCCGAAACTCATCGACCGGAAATGGTATTTTTGACCGCAAAGACGAACTTGCCTTTATGGGTAACGATGTAGGTGTCGCAAAACCCCCTAGTAAATGGCCTTTCAAGAAACCTAAAATCATATACGAGCTAAAAATCACCAACGGCAAAAAAGAAGGAGCTATCTATATCGGTTTGTACTTTTCCGCGCCGCCTCCAATATCAGAGAAGTATTACGTCCATTTCGATTTAAAAAAGGCTGAGATCGTCACCTCGCGCTATCATTATCGTTTCGATCACAAGAACTACTTGGTCGTAAGAGGGGTCGATTTGCGTCACCCAGAAGGAAAAAACGAGGCTCTCCTTCACTCTTCTACCTTTTATTTAAAGGCTGACTTTAAGTACTTCTTGACCTTTGAGGTCAATCACCGTGATATCGATAGCAAGCTCGAAGCTTATAAAGTCGGGCCAGTGAGATCAATTGTGCGGGTGAGTTTTACTTACCAGCTTTTACGTCTCAAGATTGATTTGGGGATGTACACAGAAGTGTCCTTTTTTAGTAACGCTGTTTTTTTGCCGGCCATCATGTACAACCCCCTCGAAGCCGACAAAAGTCTCAATAATGGTAGTGGATTTTATTACGGCTTCGCTTCCGTTGATGATCCCTCTAAAGTCAACGTCAACAGTAATATGCCTTCTTATCGAGAAAGAAGTATTCTTGATTTTTTCCGTTCCAAAGATAAAGTTGAGGATGTTTATTGGGTGAGTGCTGAATCTCCTAATTACACTTTATACATGGAAATTGAACCTTCTGAGCAGATGCGAAAGGTACGAAATGTTCCGATGTTTTATAAAGAAGAAGTCGCCGGAGAGAAGATAAAGGACCGCAATAAAGATAAAGCCAAACCATTAGGTCAAAGTCCCGTCAATATGGCCATATACTTCGACCTAACAAGATTTCAACCTGGCGAACATCTCGTTGCCTTTAGGCTGTATTTTGACAACCTTTTTTCTAAGGAAAAACTCCAAGAGTTTAAATCACTGACAACTTGGAAATATAGCTTGGAGAGAAAATAAAATGAACGAAAGACCAGACAGCACAATCCATCAGCAGAGTTCAGCATCTTTGAGGCAAGGTGCTGAAACAGCCCCTCTTAGTGAGGAGGACAAAGAGTGGACGAATGACCTCCCCATGGTTGTTTGGTTAACCGGACTCGAGCCTTATTTTTCTGAATTTAGTCTTGATGCAGAGCAAGTTATGACCGCATTAAACATAAGAAGATCAAGACTGACGCAAATTGCCGGAAAAGAACTTAGAGTGGGTCGAGCCCGCATCGGCCGGTACATCAGACCTGTCTTCCGCCCTATCGATGTTGAAGAGTACAAAAAATGGACAAGACCGACA
>CAZBDM010000015.1:0-1038 GCA_964490675.1 uncultured Oligoflexales bacterium | reverse complement strand
CAGCCACCCATCAAAAAGCCTCGCAGGTTCTTAACGAGGCGGCAGAATTCTTAACTTCTCAGGTAAGCTCGGTCAAAGATGCGATTGAAAGACTGGCAACGGAGCAAAACGAGATCAAAGAAGCTCTCAGTCCTTCCTCTCTCATAAACGTATCCACAGACGAAAGTTCGGCCATTCAGTTCATAAAAAAATTACACCGATCATTCGAACTCGAAAGCGAGGCGCAGACCAAAAAGTATCGTAAATTACTTTTGGAAGAGAGCCGCATAAAAGAACAAATCAATGATATCAATCAGGGTATGGCGCAATCCAACATCATTCAGCAAGAGGGCCTTGTTGAGCTCTTAAGTGTTGTCAAGTATCAAGGTCATCAAATCACTCACATCGAAAAAACCCTGAGTCGGCTAGAAGACGAAAACACACTTCATAAGCAAAACTTTGCAACCCTCTCGGCAATCCACAAACTTCTTGAGGATCAACTAAACACCGAAGAAAATAGCAGCTCATCTTTTAAAGCATCGCCATCACGCTCCATGAAGAGACGAATGGTGCGCCATAACAAACGCCTATCCTCGCAACGAGTAAAGATTCCCTCTTCGATTAATTTGCGGAGAAAAAGAAGACCAAAGTAGAGTCATTGAAAACCAGCTTTGATGTGACTTTCAACAGATTCTAAAATAAATACAACTATTGGTTATGGTCAGTAATAAAAAGCCCGCAGTCTCTGCTGCGGACTTTCTCGGATCATTTTTTATTCCTGGATTAGTTTGTCGGTCTTTGGATCGTCACTCCGTTAGACCAGACTTTTTGGGTCGGGTTAACCACCCAAAACCTCAAGCCTTCATTAGCGAATAGGTTTTTAAGACTCTGGTCTTTAATTTTGAAGGTGATCTTTGTTGACCCTGTTCTGGTGATGTCCTCTCCTTTGATTTGAGCGATCACATTACTATCAAGGTTATTATTGAGACGAATGTCGATGTGACTATTGGGCGCAAAGTGGCTTCCGTTCATATAGACACAATAATTGTCCGCGCAACC
>CAZBDM010000014.1:10241-21134 GCA_964490675.1 uncultured Oligoflexales bacterium | reverse complement strand
AAGAATAATCGCTCTTAAGTAAAATCCCTGCTCTCTTTGCTGGAAGTCCGGAAACGCCCGTTCTAGTTCAAGTAAAACATCGAGTGCTTCATTTTTTGAAAAACTTGCTGAGCTTTTATCGTTGACTCCTTTAATATCTCCTATCGCGTTGAGAACCACAGCAAGGTTGAGCATAACAGAAGGCCGGTTTTCGGCTGTCGGATGATCCTCAAGGTGCTTTTTATACTTTTTAGCTGCTTCAAGAAGCGACTCGAGTCTTTCATCTTGGATCTTTAGTTGTGTAGACTTGTAACTTTGCTTTAACTTATTCCACGAATTTAAATAGTTTTGTTTACCTTTAGAGATGACACTTTTTTCATATTGATCAAAAGCATTCCAATACTGGCGGAATGCATCAATCGCCTCGGGAGACTTCTTAAAATCAGCATGAAGTGCTGAAGATGATAAAAGTAGCACCAGCAAGCATAGTGATTTTTGCAAGTTCATCTAGTACACCCCGTAGTACAAGTCTTCAAGATTATCCTTGAGAATCTGCGTTTCTAGTGAATATTTCTTTTGGGAATTCAGCAGTTTCTTGTTGTCTGCTGCTGATTCTAACCATTCTATGTCGGCAGCCCATTTCTTTTGCTTTTGAAGTCTTTTCTCGATTTGCGTTTTGAATTCACTGATCAACAGTTCGGAGGATTTTCCAAGCTCCTGCCTAAGATTTTGTCTGATTTTCTCCGACTGCTCTTTAAGTTGCATCCGTCGTTTGTTGAACTGTTCGAGCCTATTAATGGTTGCGGCAAGCTCAAGACGGATCTCTGATTCAAGTTCAGTAAAATGGCTATGAACACCTTTTATAGCGAACTTCCATTGATCCCACAGGCTGCTGATATCTCTTGCCACAATTCTGTCACTGGCGATGTCTAACCTAGATGTGACGTTTTGCAATACACCCGCTTCGTCAACAAGCGCCATTGAGTACTGAATAAGGAGATTGCGAGCTTCGCTGTGATAACCCTGATTTACTAAGGAAGAAATCTGTGCTTTTTTTAATAGGGAAGTTGCCTTTTGTAGGTTATTTTTTTGACGATCTAGCTTCTTCGCTAAAAGAGCGAGATCTTGGCGGGCCATCAATTTGTTGCCATGAGTGGCGTTTATGTAATTGATAGATGCAAGTGTGGACTTTAAGTCGGAAACTTTACTTGTCAATTCTGCTAATTGTGAAGATAAACTTAAATACTCACTGAAATATTGCCATCTAGATCTCTGTCTTTTGAGTTTAGCGATGGGGGAAAAAAACTCAGTGCGACGTTGCTCTGAAGCCTTGAGAAACTGCATCTCTGTCTCGGATAGAAGATTCGTATATAAGTATCTCTCTGCTGCAGCAAGACGATGGCCCGTTTCAAGGGTTCGTTTTGATAACTTATCGAGCTGAAGAGCGCGTAGGTTCCAGCTTGGTCTTATCTTTACAAGATCGAACGAGCCAAGGGTGTATGTCATATTTTTAACTTCATTATCCAACATGGCCAAGCGATAGTTTTGTAGGTTCAATTTTGAGAAAAGGTCGAGACCTTTATCTAAGAAACTGGTATTTCTCAAGTAGGAATTCGTCCTTTTCTGGATAAGAAGAAGGTCATCGTAAGTGAAGTATATTTTGCTCATAACAAAGCTATCAAGCCAATTCGATATTGAGACTAATTCAAGATTACTAGAATAAATCCCTTTTCTAGCAGCATTAAGATCGCCGGCTTTGAGGTCAAGAAAAGCAATGAGTGTTCTTAAACGGAAAGCAGAAAGATTGTCAGGATAATTTGCAATATAAAGAGCAGCCAGATTCCTCGATTTTTTGTATTGGCCAAGTTCAAAAAGAAGATAGATTTTCTCGTATAGTGCATCTTTGTGCTGGGGGGTGTCCTTGTCTACTTGGTCGTAATGTTTAATTGCAAGTTGTAATCTTTTTTGACGAACAGCAACTCTTGCTAGAGCGAGAAAACACGTTGATAGAATTTCGGAATCGATTTTTTCTTCAGAGTCAATTGCTCGTTTTAATAATACTTCAGCAGCCTTCCAATCTTTAGCGGAAATAGCCAAGATGCTTCGAAGATAAAGAGATCTTGCCCTTAGATTTGCATTGGTTTTGTCTCTTGAGGCAATGATAAGCCACTCGGAAGCGAGTTTTGAGTTGCCTAGCTGCGCTACTGATTTAGCTGAATAATATAAGATCTGACTCTTAAGATGTTTGGGCAGTTCAATAGAGACAAGGGAAGAGACTAACTGGTTAATTTCTTTCTTGTTCTTAAACTTCTCTTTGGTAGAAATAGATACCAGTCGACGCAGAACATCGAGCATTTCATCATAGTTTTTTTGCTCATTTGATAGGAAAGTTGAAAAATAGTTTAGATAGTTTGCGATAGCTAAATTCTCACGCCCAACTGATTCGTAAGAAATTCCCAGTTTTGAACGAACGAGTAAATAATTTTTCCTTACAGGAATTTGTACGGTATTTAGATACTGATTGAAAAGACTAATTGCTGCGTAATAGTCTTTACTGTAAAAGTACTTTAATGCGTTTTTTAAATGTTTATCTGCGAGAATACGATGTGAATCGTATCGACTATGTTTTGTGACATTTCTCGCAGCTTCAATCTCTGTTCTAAGGCGATTGAGATCTGAATTGACTTTTGAAAGCAATTCTTCAGGTGTTTTTTCTTGCGAATAGAGAGGGTTTGAAGGCAGAGAAAGGCTGATCGACATGGATATTAAAAGGCCAGTCTTCAGAAGTGAAATACGAATTTTATTGTGAAAAAAGTTCATGTTATTTTATGTTCTCTTCCTTCAAATTTACTTTTATTGGTTTTGAGAAATCTTCGTCGGAAACGATTTCCAAAGTCCAGGCACGCTGAAAAGAACCGTTAGGTACATTGATGACAAAGCTTTTATTTGCTGTTTTGAACACGTCATTGTTAAAGGGTAGGCCTTCTTCATTTTTCTTGACTATCCTTGTGTTAATATCGATTCGATGACTGCCAGGATTTAGAGGGCCTGAATAGATCTTGTACTGGCTGTTAGTATTTAATAAATCAAATTGATCACTAACATTTAACACCTCATAGTTATCTATTTTTACTGATATTCCTTTCATCGATGATTGATCTGCATTGAGCATGTTTGTTTTAATTTCTACATAGTTATTAATCTGTGATTGGTCGATGATTTTTTGGCGCGCTTGCTTAATGTCTGAGGAAAGAATATCGACGTCGTTAGATAGCTTTGAAATTGCCGACGCAATTCTTTTGATTCTCTCTGCTTCTTTTAGTGTTCCGGTTATTTTTGTGGGAGTAGGAAGTACTAGGATTGTAGCCGAGTTTAAAGGGTCTTCGTAGTTTTTTGATTTTTGAGGCGAGAAAAACAGAACGCCTTGTTCTTGCTGCTCAAGACGCTTTTCTAGTTTGTCTAAGATCGACTCAACGTTTTGTGAAAACGCTTTTGACGCAAAAGTTAGTAAAATGAATAGCGATCCGGTAGTTGATAGAATATTTCGTATCATTGGTTTGCCTTTTTACCTCTTGCTCGATGCGAATTTTTTATGATTTATTTTAGCAAGTGCCACCCGTACGTTTTTGGCAATCTCTCTTGGTAAAGTTAATTCAAACGATTTTGGAAGTAATCTATATCGATATTTTTTATAGTTTTTCGAATCTAAGCATGGGTTGTATTTTTTGAGGGATTTTTCATCAAGCGGTGTGTAACGTAAGAGCTGATGGGTCGATAAACGACGATTTAGTGTCAAGGTATCGATATTTATGTCTGAAGGATTATGGGGGACAATCTTTTGTTCGATGAGTTTCTGATACGATCGTGCTGCTGCTATGAACTCAGCATAGAAGTTCTTACTTGCAAACTTGAAAGATTTTGACTCGTAGGTTTGGATGATTTTGTCTAAATGTATAGAACCGGTTTCCCTTATCGCTCTTTTCATGCCTGCTAAACCGTGGTTATAGGCCGTGATTGCAACCGGCCAATGTTTTAGATTTGAGTAGTTTAAGCGCATGAGCTGAGCAGCTCCTTTCGTGGCTTTATAAGGGTTGTTTCGTTCATCGATAAACTTATCAACCGTCATAAAGAGTCTGGCAGTAGCTGGCATAAATTGCCAGATGCCAGAAGCTCCCACTTTTGACCTTACCTTGTAGTTGAACATAGACTCGACAAAAGCAAGTCGAGTAATAACTGTTGGAACTCCAATTTCGGCAAATTCTTTTTCCATATAGGGGAGTATTTTCTGAGCCCTATAGGCAGCTTCGACGAATTTATCAGCTAGACCGGTTTGAGTTCTTATTTGAACTTCACCTTTATAGAGTCTTTTAAGGTCAAGTGAGCTCTTGCTGTAAACACTATAGAGTCTTTGTTCAATGGCACCAAAGCTGAGCGCTTTTTTGCCCATTTTTGAGAAGCGCTCAAGTGCTAGCACGTATCTTTCTTTGTAAAGGTCGTTTAGTTCTTCGCGTTTTTGCCTACTGGCGACTTTTTTTTCGCCTTTTCGTTTTGCGATAAGTAAGTGATCAATGATATCGATGATTCTTTCTGGGTTATCGGTGTCATGAACGATGCTAGTTGTATTAGCCACTCCAAGAAAGACTTCCTCCCAAAACTTGACTTGGTTTTTGACAATGCCTTCGACGGGAAAGAGTTGGCTGTCGAGAGTTTGACTGTAAGATGGGGAAGCAATGCATTGGGACACACCTATGATAGTACTCATAAATGTTAGTGTAAGTTTTGTCCTGATTAAGACAAAAGCAGCCATTTCGCAACCTTTACAATCTTATAAATAAGAAGACTCTCCTATTTAACATTGTAGCTGCTAATGATGGTCTGCTTCAACACGGCAAGATTGGGAAAATATAGTAGAAATTGCCT
Source organism: uncultured Oligoflexales bacterium (assembly GCA_964490675.1). Lineage (GTDB taxonomy): Bacteria > Bdellovibrionota_B > Oligoflexia > Oligoflexales > JAWKNZ01 > CAZBDM01. The sequence continues at coordinate 16,235 of CAZBDM010000014.1, read as the reverse complement.
AGGAAAAAGTTTCCTAATGTCTGTGATTAGTCTTTTCTTCTAAAATTGACCACTAAGATTGGCAATACGAATAATAGCCAAATCCAAAGGGTGTTCACACCCGAGCCTAGTGCAATTGTAGCACAGCGTTTCTTTTTGACTTTTGGTCTATCGTTGTTTGAAGGTGGAATATAGACGTAATCATCGTCATCATCATCGTAATCATACCGGTATCTGTCATAATCGTAACGACTAAGCGAGTCTGAGCTCCTGGAAAGGCTATCGCGGCCGTTATACCAATCTGGATTTGATGATGGAGGCACTGGTGAAGGAGGATATGTCGATCCTGGAAAAGGTTGTCCCACACCTGGAATCGTACCAGTGGTTGGTTGTCCGTAAGCCAACCACTCAACAGCTGTTGCTATTCCGTCTAAAGTTCCTGAAACAAAACCACCAATGACATTGCCAGAATACTTGAAAAAACCTAAGAAAAAGTCGACGAGTCCCTTGCCAATTCTTTTTAGTGGACACATAAACATACATTCTTTTGGAGCTGGTTGACCCTCTATTGGCGCTTCGTTGGCTAAGGAGAAACTTGCTTGGTACATCAGTTGGTAAACACGCGGATAGTTGGATTGCAAATAATTTCTGTTCTGAGCGCTACAGTAGTAGGTATCGAAAGATTCTGCATATACAAATTGCTGAAACAGTAAGAAGTCATCTTCACTTCCAGCAAGCAAATCTTTGTAAGGTGTAAGATCTTTATTTTTGCTTTCGTTAATTAAGTACTCTTTGTTTTTGCTGTCGTCGTTGAATATGCTTCGATCGGCCGGTAGGTCCCTGCCTATTGCAACTCGATAAAACTCTCTCGTTAGATTTAGCAGAAAAGTTCTTTCTTGCGGACCTATCGCACCTTTGTCAATCCAACGGTACTCTGGTGGAGACCCTTTGCCACCTGACTTGGCTTCTTCGGCTTCCTTAATCTTCTCAAAGTCTGCACGGATCAGAACTTGACTAACGAAATATCCAAAAGCTCTAACGAGTCCGTGGTGAATACCGTAAGCAGCATCTTGGTCGGAGGTCTTTTCCGTCCCTTTTCCGCCACTTTTGGTAATTTTATGACCTTGGAGCCTAACGACTGGATCGATGTAAATGACAACACCTTCCCGCTCTTTTCTTTGCCAGCAGGAGATAGCTGTTTTCTCGTCGTCTTCGATGAACTGACGAGCATCGCGCTCTCCACTAGTTGTCTTGCAGATACTAGAGGCTTCTCTAGTAACAACAATTTTACTTTTAGGCATGGCGGAGAAAATACTCAAAACGTACCTTGGAACTGCTGCTAGAACATAAGTCAGCTCTTGGCGTATCAGCTCTTCATGCTCAGTCTCTCTAATTTCAATTTTACTATCAAAATCGATGAACTTTTTAACGTCGGCGCGCATCTCTGGATCTCCAACGCACCAACTCCATTTAAATTCTAAGCTTGGATTGGTGTGGTAGGGATCCTTGATGGCAAAGTTCTGTAAGGTCTTAGTCGCACTGGAATTGTCCGTCGCTCGTTCATCGTCCGGTTTGCAGGAAAGAAGAATAGCAGATGTCATCATCGACCAGATGCCGAAATGGACCAAAAAAATTTTTGTAGAACCTTTAGCCATACTTAAAGCTTGCCTCCTAACCTTGTGGCTCTCCATCGGCGAACTTCATCGATTTCATAAGATTTTACTGGCTTTTTTTAAAACTTTTCCAGGCTAACTCTCCAAAAAAACATAAGAAAGGAATTCTTTTAAAAAAAAGTTACTTTTGCAAAAAAGACTTCTCAAAATGGTATCTTTAAATGGCAAAAAGAATCAATAATTACAATTGGTTGTAAAGTCTCGTCTAGGGTTGTCAGAAATGAGCCTCTAATAAATAAAAAAAAACAGACATTTACCTAACGTTGTTTAAGTAAGACGATATAACCCGATTTCATTTTATGTAAACGGCACTTTTTAAGGGAAATTTGTCCGCCTAAAGGCGGACTTTTTTGGGAGACAGAAATGAAAGTTCTTTGCAAGTCAACACTTAGCGTCGCTACAATGTCATTGGCGATGATCTTTGCCGGTTGTACTCCGTCCGGTGGAGGTGGAGCGTCTTCCGAGGAGGAGCCAGCGGTCGTAGGGACCGGAGTAGCTGGCCAGGGCGGGGGATTACGCACAACATCTGGACAACAACAAGCAGTAGATGATGCCGTACCTATTGAAGAAGTTGAAGGAGACATCGCTGCCAACAGCCAAAAAGACTACCCTTCCGGCGGCGCTTACAACTTAACGGTTACTGCTGATGGTATTTTCTTATCAAGCGAATCTGACGAAGCGATGCAGAAACTTTCTGACCTACGTGTCGCGTTTGTTCCTGAAGACGAGCCAAAGACCACCTGTGCCGAGTCTCTCTCAAATCCATATTTTATCTCTGGCGATGAAATCGCTGGACTTTCTCTACAACCTAACAGCTTATACAATGTCGTAATCTGTGCGCCCCCTGGCACTACAGCAGGTACCAATGAGCTGGAAGAATTCGTTGAAGTCGGTCGCACTTCATTGATCACACCTGCATTGACACCGGCAGTCAAAGAGGCCGTTGCGACCAAAGAAGGAACGACAGAAGTAACTATCGATCAAAATGATAACCCTCCAGGTACTGGATACGTCGCATATACTGTAAATAAAGATGGAGACGCACAATACTTAAACGAAAAAGAGTCGCCACAGGCTCAAGAAGAAGGGTTTCAAGAAAGCACTCCGACTGAATCGAGTGAAGTTGTAGCTTCAATAGAAAAGCCTGAAACTCAACCTTCAGAAGTTGCAGAAGAAGAAGTCCAAATTATTCCGATTACCGATGTAATTGTCGATCCGGTAACTAAACAAACAACAATTACCTTCGAAAACGAAGCTGATGACGGAACGGAAGTAAAAATCATTGCCGTTAACAGTGATGGTGTCTGGTCGGGTGAATCGATCAGTGTCGCTGTTCGGTCGGAAGAGAAACAGACGGAGTCTTCTTCGGAGGGTTCTGAGGACCCTACCTCTCTGGCTCAATCACCTGAAACCCCAGATCTATCAACACTGGAAGGTAAAAAAGCAGAGTCGAAGAAGAAGGCAGAAGCCATTGCTCAGTACACGACAGAAATCGATAACTACACGAAAATTATCAATGAATCCCGCAACAAAATTGATGAGCATCGTAAAAAACTGACTCTTGCTAATGCAGACTATAAAGTACTTAGAATTGAAAGAAGAGATCTCGTTAGAAATACTTTTAATCCGGCGAAGAAGAAGGTAAGGCAGCTAACCCGGCAGTTAGCCCAGCTAAATCGTCGAATGGAACGTGCGAAAAGACAGGATATCAAGGCTTCTTATGCGGCAACAATCAAAGAAAAAGAAGCCGAGAAAGTCATTGCTGACAAGGCCTTCGAGGCGGCTACTGCTTCGCTATCAGCAAAAGACAAGCAGGTAGCTGATCAGAAAGAAGTTGTCGCTTTACACAAAGCAAATCTTGCGACTGAAAGGAACTTTTATAGAACTCAAAGAGCGGAACGTAAGGCTAAACACATCGAAAGAAGAGATGTGAACAGAGCAAAAAGAGTCTTGGACAAAGAAATTCGCAAGCTTGAAAGAGCTGCGAAGATTACGGCGCAAAATTAATCAGTGTGAAAGCTGATATTAAATTTACTTGCAAAGATTATCAAAGCCTGAGAATTAACATCTCAGGCTTTTTTTACGCTGCTTTTTTATTTTTTTCTTTGTTTCTCAAGCGCCTTTTTCTGTCTTTGAGTCTTTCTTTTGACTCTCTTTTGCGGCGCTCTTTTTCTGAGTTATAGTTGATACCTAGTACTAGATTTTGAAGAGTAGAAATTCTTTGCGAGAGCTGTTCATTTTCTTGCAAGAGTGAATCTGAGATCTGTGTAAACTCCTGAAATTTATTGTTGTTCTTTCGACTGAGATCCTCAATATAACCGACTGCCCTTTCCACTCTGCCTGATTCTTCTCTATTTTGGAGAGAGCTTTGAATAATCTCTTGAAGCTCCTCAGATAATCCATCGACGGAGGCTAGGATGGCGTTGAAGCCCTCTATCGTCTCTTGTCCCTTTGTGTTTGCGGCTGAGGCAATTTTATTGAATGACTCAGTGATTTCTCTTACCCTACGTACACTGTCTTTAACGATTGAATTAATCTTTTTGGCTTGCTCACCACTCATTTTCGAGAGATTTCCAACTTCTTCAGCAATGACCGAAAAGCCCCTGCCGTGAGACCCTGCTCTTTCTGCCTCTAGTCCAGCGTTGAAAGAAAGAATGGTTGATCTGAAAGCGATATCCTTCACCACAGAGGTTTTTGAATCGATGTCATGCATTACTTCATTTATTTCTTCAAGATTCCTCGTGAAATCAGTGAGTTCCTCGATCGAGTTGTTGATCTCTTTCATCATTTCAGCACCCTCTAATGATGCCTTTTTCGCCTTGTTGGCATTTTCTTTAACATTTTCGATTTGACCTAGCTCATTTTTAAATGAGTTATTCATTTCTGAGATTCCATTAAAGACCTCTTGGATCTTTGAGCCCTGGACCGTCGAAGCGGCTTCTAAATCACTGGTGCTTTTGTTTATTTTCCCAGAAATACCAGCGAGCTGTTCGTTAGTCATGAGAAGATCCTTTGTCATGTTCTCAAAGACTCTAACGAAGTTAATGCTTTTCTTGACTAGGTATAATCCTAGTATTGTGAAGCCAGCAATAATGCCAAGAATCGCAACTAAAATCTTTTCTACTGCTTTTTCTTCTGCTTTAAACTGGTCTCCTATTTTGTCTTCAAAGGACTTTACGATCTGTGTTATTGGAGCGTTCAACTCAGCAACAAGACTCTGCCACTCATCTTCAAACAACTCGGTGACAAATGGGAAGTCATTTTCCTGAAGGGCATTTCTCATTTTTTTGTTAAAATCTTCGATTTCATTTGATGTCTTGGTCAAAAAGTCCATCGTTTCAAGTTCTTTTTCAGTAAAGATTTTTTTGTTCTTATTGAGAAGACCAATATCCGATTGAATGTTTCTAGTTAATTCTCTTGTTTTTTTAGCCGTGAATGGGCCGGGGACTTGTTTTGAGAGAAAAGACAAGATGACTCGATCGTACTCTTTCAGATTGTCTTGAATGTTTTTTAGTTGATTAGTGGGACGAACTTTTTCGTTGTAGATTTTTACAAGAGATGATTTTCCTCTATCGGCAGTCCAATAGGTCAAAGCGGCGAATGAAAGCATTGAAATCATCACGAATGCAAAGGCCGTGTACACTTTTGATGAAAGTCTCATCCCATATATTTGTTCAAAGAACTTTTTTACGAATCGCGGAGTCATCTTTTTTAAAATCTTTGAAAGAAAACCCGCCAAGTTAATATTGAGCTTAAATTTTCTGCTTGTAGATTTTTTTTCTACTTTCGCGCTCTTTTTTCTAAACAACTTCATTCGTATTCACCCGTGCCGGTTTAGTGTGTTGAAATCTGATTATAGAATTCTCACCCAATGATCATCACTGTTCCTCAATTGTAATCGGATGGCAGATCGATCAGTTTACTAATTTGTTATGATCGGATTCGTGAAAAAGAAGAAAATGGTCAATTTATACTGGATCATTAAGAAGTTTGATGAGGACTTTTGCAATCGCTTGCTCTGCATCCTCGACACTTAAATGATACTTTTGGGAGAAAGATTCAGCGATCTTGTGCAAGCTTTTGCTACCATCAACTAAGCGTAAAACGTCGAGAGAAACGGCATGAACAGTCTCAACAGCTTTAAGTTTGTCTAAAGATGGTACGACTTTGTTGTAATCTCTTAACCATTCAGGGAGAGTATCACGAGCATCTTCAATGGGCGTGTGCTCGGCTTTTTGAGCAATAAAGCTCAAGACATTTTCAATCCGACCGTGATTTGAAGCCGGTGATTGCATATATGGTATTTTATTAATTGCTTTACTCTTGAGTTCAAATCCGCATT
>CAZBDM010000014.1:0-10231 GCA_964490675.1 uncultured Oligoflexales bacterium | reverse complement strand
GTCTAGGAGTTCTTCAAGGCTGTAGTTGTGAGCCGGAGTTTGTTGTTCGAAAACAAATGAACCGAAGTTGATCCATATTCCACCTGGTTTAAGTAACTTATTGATTCTCTTAAAGAACAATCTGGGCTCTTCGGGAACAATATCAATGACCCAAGGAGTCATGACCGTATCTATACTTTGATCTTTAAATGGTGCCCTTAAAGCATCTGCAAACAAGAAATCAAAACCATCTACCAGTCTCTTGTCGACCTTGTCTTTCCTCAAAATAGCAAAATGATCTCCGTCAACGGGAGCGATGGGGAATTCGTAAAGTCGAAGAGTTTTTCCTTGAATGATCTTTTTGGCACCCAAAAGCATAAGTGGATTAATATCACTGACTATTGTGTGTTCTGGGTTAAATTTATTGTGAAAGTCATAAGCCAAGCGACAAGCACCAGCACCAAGAACAACCAGTTTGCCAATATTGAAGGAAGTCTTATTCACAACTTCACAGATGCTCTGAAGGCAGATATCATTCTCTTTGGTGTCCCATGACCAGTCGCGATGAATATTCGTGTAGTAGCTCGTTAATGTCTGTGTAGATGGCAGACTGGTCTTCATCGCTCGATGAAGATCCATCGAACTGGTATCAGCTAAATTGAGCGGACTGAGTAGATCTTTGACGAGTTTTTTATGCTCTACTTTAGCTTGGAGAAGTTTTCTGAGGCGTTTTTCTGTCTCTGGAGAAAGAGGTTTTTTCAAATCGGTTTTGATTTCCTCTGCTTGATTTTCAAGAGTTTGCAGAAGTAGGTTAAACTGGTTTTTCCAGTCCCATATAGAGTTTTTGGGATAGGGAATCAGCCATGGGATCTGATCTAAAAAGGGATAGACTTGGCCTGACTGTCTCGATGTAAGTGTAGTACCTTCCAGGAGTAAATCTTCACCCGTTTCCGGACATTTTAATATTTCTAGTAAAGACTCATTGAATGCCAAAGCTGCGACTCCTTCGGAAGCGACATTAGACTCCTTTTGATTTTTTCACAGCATACCGAATCAAACAACTGATTTATTTGATGCTTTTGTGTCGGGGGTGGGTTTACCGATGACGTCTTTCATAAGCAAAGGGATGATGACAATCATTGTCGAGAAAACGCCTGCATAAAGATCATCGATTTGTCCCCAAACACCTTCTCGTTCAAGGTGTCGCCATACTGTCGTCCCAATGACTCCGGAAAGACAGGCAAAGACAAAACCTTTATCGCTTATACGGCCTGGAAGAATGTGCCCTATCAGGACGGGGAGAAGTAAACAAGCGGCAGAATAGCTACCAAGGGTTTTCCAAATAGCTTTGATGTTTCCCGCAAAATATCCGGCAAGGAGGACGGCGAGTCCCCCCGTAAATATAACTCCAAGATGGTGGGCGAAAATTGATCTTTTGAACTTTTTCGGTCCTAAATCGTAAACAAGAGTTGTACTTGCTGTAAAAATATAAGAATCGATGGTCGATAAGATTGTCGCAACAATACCTGCTAAGACAAATCCACGTAGTCCATCGGGAAGGATTTGCAGAGCGTAGATTAAATACGCTTTTGAAGAGTCAGCTTTAGGTATGACTGCAGCTGCATACATTGCGCCAGCGGTTGTGCAAATATCAAATAGTATCCAGACAACTGTGGAAATTAAAATACCGTATTTCGCTGTTTTTGAGCTATCAGCAGCAAAGCAGCGTTGGTAAAAATTGGGGTCGACCAAAGTCGATAGAGCGATCAAACCCCATACCATGGTTGTCAAAATAGTTTGCGTACCAAGCGGAGAAAAGTGGCTTTCTGGTAGGTTTTGCTCAAGAAAATCAATACCGCCAAATTGCCAAACAGATAGGCCAAAAATGAGCGCAACAGCCAGACACATGACAGAAAACTGCACTAAGTCAGAAAAGACAACGGCTCGAAATCCACCAACCAGAGAATATAAAACAACAAAGATGACTCCCAAAAAAGTCAATAACTGCAAATTGCCACCAAAAAAGGTTTGCAAGAGAAGGCCCAAACTGACGGCATAAGCGATGGGTACGACGTTAAAGAAGTTGAAAATAGCGCCGATCTTTTCGGATCGTCGACCGAACATCTTACGCAGAAGATCAGGCAGAGTGACGGCATTGGTCTTTCTGATTTTCGCTACCATAAAATAAGCAAAGATGATGTAAGTGACATACCAAAAAACTCCCTGGGTCAAGAAGTTATATACCCCCTGTTCAAAGGCGATCTGCGTCACACCGAAGATGCCCCCGTACCAAGTTGCCACCAAAGTTGCGACAAACATTGGTAAAGTTAAGCGTCTACCCATGAGAAGGTAATCGATAATCTCATTTCGTTTCTCTTGCTTTTTAAAGCGTTGGCCGATGATGATAGCAGCAAACGTTACACCAATAATGGCCGCAAAAACCAGCCAATCACTAACTGTCATTAACCTGCTTAAGTTTGGATCTTCAACAATTACATTTGTGTCTTTCATAGGAAGGAATCCAGCATTCGATGGTCGCAGCAGGCGTATTCTATTTTGCCAAGAAAGGCAAGCGAAAAAGTCTTTAGATTCTTGAAATCATTGGCTGAATTAATCATCCCCAGAAAAATCACAAACATGCTTTTCTTTTAAATTGTAATTGGGCTAGAATGAGGAAAATTATCTATTAAAATTTATACAAAGTGGCTCTATGTTTGACCCCTACATGCTATCACCGCTGCCAATTGGCAAAGAGTTCTCGCGCGTCGCAGAAGGCGATCCGGAAGCAGATCTACTGAAGGCAGCGCTAGAATGCGCTAACGATTTCTACGAGCCAACCACGATTGCTGAGAGTATTCGTCAATTCGATACACTTAGCTCAAAGGTCGGAAAATCTCTCGTGAGAAAGAGTGACGAACGTCAAATTTTGGTGAGCCTCGCTGAAGAGTTGTTTAAAAAGTTAGGCTTCCAAGGAAATCACATTGATTACTTCAATCCTGAGAACAACTTTTTAAACCGAGTTTTGGTTCACAGACTTGGCAGTCCCGTTGGGCTTGCAATTGTATTCGCTGCATTAGCAGAACGTTTTGGTGTGGCGGTTGATGGTATCAGTCTTCCTTATCACTTTGTTCTTGGTAAGAGTTTTGAAAAATCTCGTATATTTATTGATTCCTTCAATGGTGGTCGATTTCTTGATCGCCGGGGTTGTTTTCAGTTGATTGAGTCAATCTCGCAAAGAAAAGAGCTTTTGTCAGAAGAATATCTTAGTGCTCAAGGTAAAGAGGCTTTTTTGAGGAGGTTGTTAAAAAACCTCAAACGCTATTATCTACGTCAAGCGGATTATAATTCAGCTATTTTAGTCCTTAGAAGATTGGCTATTCTGGACAAAAGAGAACTCAAACCTTTGGGGCTTATCTGTTTTGATGCCCATAGAACGAAAATTGGAATCAAAGCACTTGAAGTCTATTTAGAAAACTGCGCATCCCAAAGCGAGGGATTTTATTTGACTTCGGTGATCGATAAAGCCTTCAAGCGTATCCATCTTTTTAATTAAATAGATTTTTTGCCTTTCTAGCTCGTTGAGCTGATTGAAATAATGTCAGTAAATCATCGACATCATGGTTGCTGCATATAGGATTCACGAATCATCGTTTCTAGATGCGCCTTGGGATCACTCACCACATCAACACCAAACTCAAATCTTGTCTTCCCGGTATTCTGTTGGATAAGCTTCAATCCATGTTCATAGCTTTGTAAAAGTCTCTCGCAAAAGTCGTGAATAGAGATTGCTTCTTCTTTGGCTTTTTGAAAAATCAGTTCTGAAGCATCGTTGTTAAATTTGATATGCATGCGGTGTTTCGTGTAGAATTCTTCTTCAAAAGCTCTTACTCTTTTCAACAAAACTTGTTGTCTAGTATGTTCTGGATTACTAAGCAGCTTTTTTAACTCTTCTTCAGGATTTGCGACGATGTCATGGGTGATAACGAGCTCGCGAATTTCTGTCGATGGCAGTTCGTACTTATATTCTCTCAAGACCTTTTCACAGACCGTCATCAATGCTCTGGCACCAGTTTTTTCTTTAGAGGCGATCTCTGCAATTTTTACCAGTGCGTCTTCTGAAAAGACTATGTCGATGCCATAAGCTTTAAATGCTTGTTTATACTGTTTGACAATCGAACCCTCGGAGTCTTGTAAAACGTCAAAAAGATCTTTCGCACTTAAATGTGAGCAAGCGACTCTCACTGGTAAACGACCAACAAATTCTGGCTCAAATCCGAAGTCTATAAAATCTTGAGTAACGGCTTGTTTGAGAAAAAAATCACTATCTTCGGTTTTTTTCTGGCTGGCAAGAAACCCGATATCGCGGGAATGCAGGCGTTTTTTGATGATATCAACCAACCCGTTGAAGGCGCCACTAACAATAAAAAGTATATGTCTCGTGTTTATGACTTGTTTTTCGATTTTGCCTTTTCTCTGAAACTCCATCATAGCCTGCATTTGTGAAGCAGGATCGTTGCCTGAGCGAAGGTCAACATCAGTTTCTTCCATTATCTTTAGCATGCCGAGTTGAACACCTCGTCCACTGACATCTCTGCCATAGTGATTCGGAGGAGAGGTCAGTTTGTCAGCTTCATCGAGATAGACAATACCGTATTGGGCCAGTTCGATATTGCCGTCTGCCTGTGAGACGAGGTCTTTGATGAGGTCATCAACATTTGCGCCCATATATCCGGTCTCACTAAAGCGCGTAGCGTCTGCCTTTACAAATGGTACACCGATAAGTTTGGCAATCTGCTTGACCATATATGTTTTACCGACGCCTGTCGGACCTAATACGAGGACGTTTTGTTTGGCGTATTCTTCACCCGCATCATCCGGATTTTTATGGTAACTAATGACTCTGTTGTAGTGATCGCAGACGGCAATGGAAAGAGCCTTTTTAGCTTCGTCTTGTTTAATGACAAATCGGTCGAGATAAGCTTTCACTGCCTTTGGCTTTAAGTCAAACTTAAGGTCGAAAGTTTTCTTTTCCTTTGGTGTTTCTTCCTCATGTTCATCGAAATCTTCTTCGTCCTGATAGGGCATCGATTGGCTGACAACATGTACATTGCCTCCAAATCTTTGCTTAACAAAGTCTTCAAACTCTTTCTGGATTTCTTCGGGACTTGGTATCTTCTTGTCTGTCATTTTTGATCTGATCTTTCATTTGTTAGAAGATTTTGATTGCTTATCGGCCCAATGGACCGGACTTCTTTAGCGAGGGCTTACGATATTCGAGATCGTAACAAACATCCATCCTCGCTAAGTATTTTTTTTCAAAGTGGCTACGAGGCGCACCCTCAGGCGGGTTATCCTTGGTAAAAGCTTGCACTCTGACAGGTTCTAGTTGCCAAACTTCTGTGAAAAACTGTCTAGCTTCCCTTTGGTAGGATTCAATATTGGTCGTCATGGAGATACTGCCACCAGGTTTTAGACAAGCGATCATCTTTTCCATAAAAGGCATCGCATGCCACCTTTTGTTGGGTTTTTTGGGTTCTGGGTTGGGGTACAGTAGAATAAATTTACTTATAGATTCCAGCGCGATATGACGATCGATCCAATAAATGGCGTTGTCGTGTACAGGCATCAAGTTGGTGATCGGTGGATGGCTCAGCAGTCTTCTGCGGAATTTATCGAACTTGGCTAGGGTGTGCTCAATCGCTATAAGAAACCTGTCGCCATGTCTTGTTGCATAGCGAATGGGATGAAGACCGACTCCGCAACCGATTTCAATGTCAATTGGTCGATCAGGTAGAGAGCAAGGTTTAAAGTTATTGATGTTTTTGCTTACAAATCGTCGCATCGTCCTGGTCATACCCGAAATCACCAAGGAAAATCAATGGTTAGAGACGTATCTATCGAATATTTTACTGTTTTCTCGTATGATTTTGATCACTAAAGATGAGGAGTGGTGGGGTGCCTGATAGTAAAAAGCCGTTTTGGGAGTCCAAGTCTCTTGAGGAAATGTCAAAAAAAGAGTGGGAAAGTCTTTGTGATGGATGTGGTCTTTGTTGCCTGAATAAAATCGAATACGAGGACACCCAAGAGATTTTTCACACCAAGCTTGCTTGTAAGTTGCTAGATATTGGTAGCTGCCAATGCACTGACTATAAAAATCGCAGAAAAGAGGTACCTGACTGCATCCAATTGACGCCTTCGACCGTCAGAGAGATGGACTATTTGCCTCCTTCTTGTGCTTATCGATTGCTTGCTGAAGGAAAAAAGCTTAAATGGTGGCATCACTTGATTTCTGAATCGAGACAGACTGTCCACGATGCAGGAATCTCTGTCCAAAACAGAGTCCTACCAGAAGATGAACGTCTTGATTTAGAAGATTACATCATAGATTGGATCAAACCCGTCAAGGGCGTCAAGTTAGCCCGAAAGAAGGCCAAGCGAAAGAAAAAGGTAAAATGATGATTAGCACCAAACAGAAAAAGTTCTTAAGAGGTAAGGCTCATAGCCTTTCTGCCCTCGTGCAAGTCGGTAAAGGGGGCGTAACGCAAACCCTGATTGAAGAGGTAAAACGAGCACTCAATGACCACGAATTAATCAAAGTAAAAGTCAATGGGGACGACCGAGAGGAAATAAGAGGACTAATCAGTGAGCTGTCAAGCCAGTGCGGCGCTGAGCTTGTCCAGGTGATTGGTCATACAGCAGTTCTTTATCGGCGTTCTGAGCTTCCTGGGAAAAACCTGATAGCCTTACCTTGATTTCTCCTTATCTCTGAATTTTTTTGAGATTTCCGTTGGCAATTAGATGATCAAGCATTAGTTTGATATCTGAATGACAAGGGTATCAGATGAAAAGAGTCTTGTTTGTTTGCTTAGGCAACATTTGCCGTTCCCCGGCAGCGGAGGCTGTCACTAACAGCATCATCGTTCAAAGGGATCTTGCAGACCTCATCACATGTGATTCAGCTGGTGTTTCGGCATATCACGCTGGTGAACCGGCGGATGCTCGCATGCGTCGACATGGTGAAAAGCGAGGATACTTCCTCTCGAGTATTTCTCGTCAATTCGAGCCACAAACAGACTTTGATCAGTTTGATTTCATCGTTGCGATGGATCAATCGAATATTTCAGACCTCAAGCGTCTTTCAAGTTCGACAGAGCATCATGACAAGCTCAGCATGATGTGTGATTTTGCGGTCAGCCGCAGTGAGAAGGAGGTCCCAGACCCCTATTATGGAGGGGCGGATGGTTTTGAACATGTGTTTGATATTCTTGAAGATGCTTGTTTAGGTCTGATTAATCAGATCGAAAAGAATCTACGATAAAGGACAAGAAAAGAATCTCTCTGGAGAAATAATGGCTAAGAAGAAAAAAAAGAAGAATAAAGACAAAAATAAAAAATCGAAACAACCTAAAGACCTTAGGCCCTTCGATAAATACTACTACTACTCTGATTCCGTTCAGGCTCCTGAATCAGATGTTGAGTTTGTTAGTAAAACTTTTGAAGAAATCGTTGGTCGAAAACCGAAAGTGGTGCGAGAAGATTTTTGCGGAACTTTTTCTTTTTGTTGTGAATGGGTCAAGTTGGACCGAGAAAATAAAGCCATCGGTCTCGACATAGATCAAGAGCCGATCGATTATGGCTTTCAACACTACTTTACCAATCTCGATGAAGATCAGAAAAAACGTGTCGAAATCAAAAATAAGGATGTTCTCTCGGGAAGGCTTCCGAAAACTGAAGTGATATGCGCAATGAACTTCAGTTATTTTATCTTTAAAGAAAGAGAAACGCTTAAAAAGTACTTCAAAGGCTGTCATACTTCTTTGGAAGCTGGTGGACTCTTGATTCTTGATTGCTTTGGAGGCAGTAAGTGTTACGAAGCTAATGAAGAAGAAACTGTCGATGATGAGCAGCATTACAGCTATTTCTGGGATCAAGATAGCTTTGACCCCGTGACCAACGATGCCATGTTTTATATTCACTTCAAACGCAAGGGCGAGCCGCGTCGAGAAAAATGTTTCACTTATGACTGGCGTTTATGGTCAATTCCTGAACTAAAAGATATACTTAAAGAGGTTGGATTCAAGGATATCCACATTTACTGGGAAGGCACGACTGATGATGGTGAAGGAGATGGTGTTTTTTCAAAGGTAACTGTTGGTGAAGAATGCGAATCCTGGGTCGCTTATATTGTCGCTGAAAAATAGGAAATACCGATGGATGATATTGAACAAAGAGAAGTATTGAGATTTTTAGAAGGTGTCGAAGAAGGCGGTTTGCCATCGGCAGATCTCTACAATATTATGCGTAACTTCGAGCCGATTTTGAGTTTTTTCTTGCTCAAATATCTTCGCGAGAAACATCCGATCACAGAAAATAGCTCTGGTCCCGGTCAGAGGCTTCTTGAGCTGGTCTCTACATATGATTCCGTTCAAAAGCTAACGAAACCGCCTAAGGAAGATGAAGCTCTCGCTGAATGGTTTGATGATACCTACGATATCAAGCAGTTTTTTAATAAACCAGATGAGTATGTTTCGATCATTATCGACAAACTAGAGAGCTAATAATAGAATCTTATGGAATAGTCTTTTCAATTTGCTTGAGGCCTTTCCATGAGAGTTTTTTTTGTTAGCTTGTTTCTGATTTTGGTTCTCATAACGATGGCTGTTTTTCAAGTATGGCAGCCAATAGTATTTTTCTGGATTATACTGGGCCCTCTTTCGATCATTGGCTTTATTGACATGATCCAGCGCAAGAGTGCGATCAGACGTAACTTTCCTCTCCTTGGACACTTTAGATTTTTCTTCGAGTCTATTCGTCCTGAGATTCAACAGTATTTTATCGAAACGAATACAGCAGGTGTACCTTTTAGTCGCGAAAAACGCTCAGTGGTTTATCAACGTTCTAAGAAAGTACTCGATACCCAACCCTTTGGTACCCAATACGATCTAAACGAAATTGGCTATGAGTGGGTCAACCATTCTCTTTTACCGAAAGAAGTGCGCGATACCAATCTGAGAACCACCATAGGTGGAGCTGACTGCAAGAATCCCTACAGCGCAAGTCTTCTAAATATTTCTGCTATGTCATTTGGATCTTTAAGTAGTCGAGCTATTGAAGCGCTAAATCTTGGTGCGCAACAAGGAGGATTCGCCCATAACACAGGCGAAGGAGCAATCAGTCCTTATCATTTGAAGGGGGGAGATCTTATTTGGCAGCTTGGAACAGGATATTTTGGCGCAAGAACTAAGGAGGGCAAGTTTAGTCCCGAAATGTTTGCCGAAAAAGCAAAGATTGCAGCGGTCAAAATGATTGAAATCAAGTTGTCGCAAGGCGCAAAACCTGGTCACGGTGGGATCTTGCCTGCTAGTAAGGTCGCTCCTGAAATCGCCAAGATTAGAAGTGTTACTGTAGGTGAAGAGGTTATCTCGCCCCCCAGTCATACAGCTTTTTCGACACCGATTGAGATGATGGAGTTTGTTGGCAAGCTACGCGAGTTGTCAGATGGCAAGCCGATTGGTCTTAAGCTCTGCTTGGGAAGAAGACGAGAGTTCATATCGATGGCAAAAGCCATGGTAGAAACCGGTATTAAACCCGATTTTATTACGGTGGATGGAGCTGAAGGTGGTACCGGAGCGGCGCCCATAGAGTTCGCAAATCACATAGGTTCTCCCCTTCGCGAAGCGATTATCACAGTGAATAATATCTTGACGGGATTTAACCTGCGCAAAGATATTAAAATCATTGCATCAGGTAAAATCATCACTGGATTTGATATGGTACGTATTATCGCATTGGGGGCAGATCTTTGTTATTCGGCCAGAGGAATGATGCTTTCGATAGGATGTATTCAGGCGCTCAGGTGCAATACTAATCACTGTCCTGTAGGAATCGCTACCCAGAACAAGTCACTCGAATCTGGAATCATCGTACCTTATCGAGCAAAAAGAGCCGCTTCTTACCACCAAGAAACCCTTAAGTCATTCGCGGAGATAATCGGAGCCATGGGGTTTGCAAAGCCACAAGATCTGAGACCATGGCATATTTTTAGAAGAATCGAAATTGATAAAGTTCGTAATTATTCAGAACTGTATCAATATATCGAGCCCGGTTCACTTCTTGAGGAACCTTATCCGTCTTCTTATGCTCGAGCTGTCAAAAGTGCGACTGCAGAAGACTTTGACAAAATTAACCTGGTTTAGACGAGATATAACCAGATTTAGTGGATCGATCTGAAAAGGCGGCGTAGTCTAACCCT
>CAZBDM010000013.1:11952-21647 GCA_964490675.1 uncultured Oligoflexales bacterium | reverse complement strand
AGAAGCTTCACGACTACTTTCCTGACCGTTATGCCTTGTCATATGAGTCTCAGCACAAGCCCACAGCAGCAAGGATATTACTGTTGTAAAAACTAAATTTTTCATTATTGCCTCTGCAGAAATTATCGGTGCTCTCCAAGAGTCACTCCAGACATCCGTTTAACTTGCCGAATTGAATAGAAATTTACGCCCTATTTTCTGATAGCTTCGCTCACCCCTATGAACGCATTGATTGCTTAGTATGCTTTTTTGCTGTTTCATCCACCAAGCTCGTTTTGTTAGTAAATTTTAGGCTTTACGGCCTTCTTGAAGATGGGCCATCCGAAAAGGAATCCGATGTGCACGAAGACGATGATGATGACCAAGACAACGACTATGAGATCATCAAACACAGGCGACTATTCTATTAGATCGCTTATTGCGCATGACGAAAAAGTAAAAAGCACAGACACAAGTCAACCTTCTATCTTAATATCGACATTGATTTTTGCGAGAGTTTCTTTGATGCTAGGTTTTTTCGCAGCTTTTTGCTGGATTTTAATTTTACGTAGGTTTTTTTGCGAATTGACCTCCGCATAATTGATAGCAGGGGCCTCTTCGCCTTCCGAGTCGGTGTTTGCTTCATTTATAGCTGCAATGATGCGATCAGCAAGTTCCGTGTATTTGAAGGGTTTTACCAAAATATGGGCGACTTTGAGAGATTTAGCCATTTTTACAATCTCAAGATCAACTGATCCCGATTCCAGAAATATTGGCGTATCACTATTGGTTTGACTGACACGGGCCATCGTTGCGATTTCAATACCATTTGCCCCTGGGACCACGACGTCTAACACCAACGCAGAGAATTTTTGTGCTTTGATCAGCCGCTGCGCTTCTTTGCCATCACCAACGGCTACAACATTAAAGTTCTTTTGTTCGAATGCAGTCACCAGTAGCTCTCTGATATCTTCTTCATCTTCGACAACAAGAATGGGCGGCATATCAGGACTTACGATTCCGTTGAGGGCTAAAAGATCCATAATTTCCGCCTATTTTGTTAAAGATTTGAAGACAATCTCGTCATTCACAATAGTAGAAAGTTCGGTGAACTCTAGACAAACCTGACCATTATTTCGCATTGGCTTAATTCACCAAAGAATCCAAAAGCTTATAGGCTAGACATACAAGGATTTAGAGAGGGTCGCAATTCTTACAAAAAGCTTACCTTTCGATTTTGAAACGTCCACATTAAGGGGTGCTGTCTAACTGCGTCGGTTCCGATCTTTTCCTCAGAATATCAGATGCTTCGATGCCTTCACCGATAAACTCAACGCGAATACAATCATTGGGCTGGGCAATATCCAGCTCGTTACCATTATCCAGACGGTACATTCCAGCGACTTTGACTGTTTTGTTTTCGCCAGAAGGCTTGAGCACTTCGATATCAGATCCCTTCGAGACCTTATTGAGAACATTGAGGGTGTATTGGTTAGGCTCAGTCATCGGTTCTCCGATGTAGCCGATGATTTTATGAGTGGCGGTATAACCGCCTTGACGGGCTTCTGAGTTCTTATCAAGCTTGCCAAAATAAAATCCTGATGTGTAGCCTCTGTTGGTAAAAGTTTCGAGCTCAGTACGCCACTCTCGATCAAACTTGAATCCTTCTTCGCTGTAGCAACTATCTATACCCTGGCGATAGATTTTAGCGGTAGTTGCCGCGTACATCAGACTTTTCATACGCCCTTCAATTTTGAGACCATCAACCCCTGCATCGATGAGCTTATCGAGGAACTCAATCGAACAAAGATCTTTAGAATTGTAAATGTGAGAGCCGTTTTCGTCTTCGTAGACAGGGAAATACTCTCCCGGCCTTTTTTCTTCGACAAGCGCAAACTTCCAGCGACAGGTGTTAGCACAAACGCCGCGATTACCATCGCGCTCCGCAAAGTAAGAACTAAGGTTGCAACGCCCTGAATATGTCATGCACATCGATCCATGAATAAACACCTCAAGCTCCATTTCAGGAACTTGGTCCTTAATACGCTTCATATCATCAATCGTCACTTCTCTGGCGAGAACAACCCGCTTGACACCAAGACGCTTCCACATTTTAACCGTTCGCCAATTAGTACTCGATGATTGCGTACTGATATGAATAGGCAAATCAGAAACGTCTTGCACAAGCTCTAAGACACCAAGGTCTGCGACAATTACGGCATCAACATCAATTTCATCGAGGTACTTGACGAAGTTTGGTAATGCTTTGATTTCGCGATTGTGAGCGATGATATTTAAAGTCACATAAACTTTTTTACCAAGACCGTGAGCGTAGTCGACGGCTTCTTTAAGCCCGTCTTTGCTGAAGTTTGATGATTGCGCCCTAAGGTTAAAAGCTTTGCCGCCAAGGTAGACGGCATCTGCACCGTATCTAAAAGCTGTTTTCAATTTCAGCATGCTTCCAGCTGGAGATAACAATTCGACCTTTGGCATTATTGAATTCCTCGGTATCGTCAGTAACTTATACTTGACCCACAAATGGATTGTAAACTACCATAAATTTTGACAATATTCGACTTCTTTGACGGTTTTTTCAGTGAAATGACTCTTTTTCATAAAGTTTGTGGTTTTCTGACAGATGATCTTAGGTTAAAAATCGGACCAGAGAAACGGAGGCTCAACAAACGTTGGAAAAGAAACCCAAAAGCCCTTCAACCCCAGTGGCAAATCGCATTCGAGAGCGCCTGATCGCGGCAAAAAAGAGATTCTATGCCAACGATTGTATCGCTGACTTTATAGAACCTGGAGAGATCGACGATCTTCTCAAAGAGGTCAAAGGAAAATTCCAAGAAGTACTCGATACTCTCGTGATTGACACGGCTAGTGACCACAACACGAAAGATACCGCCAAACGGGTGGCGAAGATGTTCGTCACCGAAGTGTTCAAAGGGCGCTACTCCCAAATGCCCCCACTCACTCAGTTTCCCAATGTTGAAAGGCTCAACGAACTGATGATTGTTGGTCCAGTGACGGTGCGCAGTGCCTGCTCTCATCATCTATGTCCCATCATTGGAAAAGTTTGGATAGGCGTCATGCCAAACGAACACTCAGAACTCATTGGTCTTTCGAAATACGCCCGTCTTGTTGAGTGGGTTATGGCACGACCCCAGATCCAAGAGGAAAGCGTTATTCAGCTGGCCGACCTTTTACAAGAAAAAATGCGCCCTGATGGCTTAGCGATTGTTTTAAAAGCTGATCATTTTTGCATGCAGTGGCGCGGTGTCAAAGATATGGATTCTAAAATGGTCAACAGTGTGATGCGAGGAAGTTTTCTCGTCAACGCTGATTTGCGCAAAGAGTTCTTGTCGCTCCTCCACAATAGCTGAACACAATAAGGAACTAAAATGCTCGTTCGACTGATTTACGCTAGCCGTGCAAAGGGTGCAATTACCGAAGACAAGATTAACTCGATCTTTGAACAATCGAAGAAAAACAACCTTGAGTTAGGGATCACAGGGGTTCTTTGTGTGTGTCACGATGAGTATTTCGTACAAGCATTAGAGGGCGGCCGCGAAGAGGTCAACCAGCTTTACGCGACTGTTGTCAAAGACGATCGTCATGTTGACGTTACCCTTCTCGACTATGAGGAGATCAGCGAAAGAAACTTTTCGGGATGGAAAATGGGGAGGGTTAACCTTAACAACGTCAACGCTGGAGTCATCTTAAGATTCTCTGAAAAACCAAAACTCGACCCTTATAAGATTTCAGGTCGAGTGATGGTAAAACTACTAGAAGAACTTGTAAGATCGTCTCTCATCGGCGGAACGTGATCAACCTTTTAACTTAAAGGCCACCTCTGATAATGAAACGGTTGTTTCAGCTCCGAGACTCATGATCAGAAGCTTGACTTTGTTAGTTGTGAGTTTAGGAATACGGCGCTCTCCGACTCGAATGTTTCTCTCATCAAGAGCATAAAACAACTTCCAGGCGTGCCCATCAAAATACCGCAACTGCCAAGCCGCACTCTTGTTATCCACCCATCTAAGCTCTAAATGATCGAATGTCTTCTGTTCACCAAAATCAAATACGATACTGTGAGCCTCTTCGTTGGTTGTAAGAGTAGCAACGCTCGAATCATCTAAATCAATCATAGCTTGTAGATCCTGTCCAGCGACTTCATCTGTGACAGAAACGACTTCAATATCTTGAGCATTCACCATCGCGTCAGCTTCATATGTCATGACCGTTTGGCAAGCTCCTCTATCTCCGGGAATAAGCACTGCATCAAGCGCATCATGTAAAGAGCCCCATTCCTGAGAACACTTTCCAAAGAGGGCTTCAGCGGACAAGGAAAGTTTGACGCGCAAAGAGTCAAATTTCGTATGTTCGGTTAAGGTATTTGTCACGTGATGATGAAGAATGCGTATCGCCTTTTCCATACCAATTCCAGTGACTTCTGTTCTGGTAACATTGCGAGGATGCTTACCTCCTTCGACAAGCAAGTAAAAAGCAAGGTTAAAGATGCCGCTATTTTGGTGAACGAAACCATTATCGATATAACCTTTTATGTAATCATCGTAGTTATCGACAGAAGCAAGATCGAGGGTTGGCAGATAAAGTCTTCTGGTCAATTCGGATGGTAAAAATCCATCATCCCCAAAGGTGTAGCTTTCAACACTTGTCAGGAACAACTCTTCTCCTGAACCCGCTTCACCACCTCCAGCAGCTACCCATGCTGCAACCGCCGAAGAAAATATATCTGCATAAGACTCCTGAAGTGTGCCTGGCTCTCCGCCAAAAACAAGACCTGAGTGTTTATAAACAAATCCGTGAATCCATTCATGGACAAGAAGGTCTTGCGACTTAACAGGAGCGTAGCCATCTTCACCGCCGGCACCAACGGTGATGTGATCAAGAAAAGCATCGTAAGAAGCATTGTCGCCTCGACAGTGGTCAAGGTTTATCTGTTGATCTCCCTGTGGTCCGGCCATCAGCCAAGGCCCTGGCGGTGGAGGAGGAGGCTCTTCCCACTTTACTCCGAGGGTCGCTTGCAACCTTTTGCCTTCACCGTCGTAAGAGTCTTGCCCAAAAACGTGATAAAAGAACCAGTATGCCGGAGAAAAACTAGCGACTGCATGAGCAGCAGCATCATGCTGATCGGGAAAGACAGGATGAGCTGTGAGTTTTCTTTTCAACTCATTTTGCCAAACACTGTCATT
Source organism: uncultured Oligoflexales bacterium (assembly GCA_964490675.1). GTDB lineage: Bacteria > Bdellovibrionota_B > Oligoflexia > Oligoflexales > JAWKNZ01 > CAZBDM01. Next base: position 16,449 of record CAZBDM010000013.1, on the reverse strand, counting down.
CATCTTTTCATGAAAATTTTTTGAGAGACAGTTTTCTTCAAAGTCGTAAACGTCGTAGGTGAAAGAAGCAGTCAACGGTCTTTCTGTCACCACTAACGAAGTCCTAGCATCGACAAAAATTTCTATTGAACCGGCAACAAGCTGAGAATGATCACGCCCTATAAATGAGTAGGTCGGTCGATAATTACCCTGGCTATCAGCAATAAGAGATTTTTTGCCTGAAGTGAAAAACGGTTTCTTTAGGACTAGATCTTTTTTGCGTAGCTTTCTTAGAAGTTCGTCTTCCACTTCTTTCAGCGAACGTAGCTTGTTAAGATCCGCAAAGAGATCGGGTTTTAACCGGCCAGTAAAAGCGTGAAGACTGCCATCAGCTGTCGCATAAGCAACAACTTCAGCTGCTTCAATCGGCCAACTTTTATAGGTCTGGCGAAGCTTAATAAAGCGCTGACCATTTTGATCAGAACTGACTCTTGTGACCGTTAAGCGATGGTCTCCTTGTAAACCGAAATGGTTTTCAAGAAACGAGATAAGTTGTTCATGATCGCTGGCATCGATCAGCCGATCATTAACGTAAGTAATACTTTGTTTACTATCAGGCTTGCCTTTTGAATGTCGCTCTAGTCGCTCAAGACCGACGACAGGTCGCGCAAGAAGCGTCTGTTGCTCGCCTTTAACCTGCTTTTTTTGAGTTGTTTGGTTAGTTGCTTCATCGTTAAGACGCACGAATCCCATCACGCTGAGCACACCGGCTGCAGCGACTACAAATGTAGTCCTTGCCATTCAATCCCCCTAATATTCTATTTTGTCTGACAATGACCTTGTCGATATACCAAATTAATTTTGACTTGTGAACAAATAATTTGACTGGCTGGCCAATATCTGCTGTTCCGCTTGTACGGAAAACTTCGTTCAAACTTATCTATTTGTTTTTACTTGACTTTTTTGTAATATCGAGCGACGGTTTGCTGAATCACATCAAGAGTCGACTTATCTGGAAGCTGCGAAAAACGGATGACGACCCTTGGTTTTTCTTGGATAAGAAGGTAACAGCTTTTGCCGATCTGGTTTTGCCAATCTTTAAAGTGAATGGTTGGATATGTCGCGTATCCAGACATACCGCGTTTGTAATAGCGGTAGCCTTCCGAGACAGCTAGCGTTTCGAAAGGCTTGCTTTTCTGTAAGTGATCGAGCTCTTTCTTTAAGCCTTGGCTTTGCATGTCAAGCGCCGCTTCGAGAATTTCAATCATCTCCCTGTTTCTCTTGCGAGCCGCTTTTATATCGCCCTTCATCACTTTCATACCTACCCCATCTTCTATAAAGAGATAGTCATTAACAACACTACGATAAACAATACCGCTCGCATGGGCCGGACTCGTTCTGAAGACAAAGTGGTAGACTAAGAACATCATAAACATGCTCACTAGTGCAAATCTAGTTGGTCTTTGCATTATTGTCTCTCCACTGGCGGCTGCTGTAAGTTAAGGTTTGTTGGTGTCTTTTTTCTTTTAACGTTGTCAACACAGGTAGAAGACATTGACGCTTCGGCGTGAAAACTAAAAAGCAATATGAGAAAATACTTGTTCATCTTCGTGACTTTTCTTGCTTCACAAATTCTTTATGATTTTAGCATGTTTTTTCAGAGAGAAAAGCTGTTAATCAAAACACTCCATACAGTCGTCCCTGCATGGAGTGCTTTTCTTCATGTGAAGAAGGACTCACAAATGAGCTTGAATAAAATCTAAAAATGATTGCGAAGCCTTGATAAGATTCTCACGTTTATTAAAACCATGACCTTCATCGTCAAATACGACGTACTCAACCGTCGTTCCGTTGGCTTTGGCTTTTTCAACAATTTCATCACTTTCAATTTTTAGAACACGCGGATCGTTTGCCCCGTAAAGGTCGAGACGAGGCGATAACCATCTTCCTCGGAGTGCGTCAGTTGCTCGACTTTGCCGTCCGCTATGCTTTTTGAATATATATTAAAAATCCCACTTTTATTGCTGGCGTAAAGAACTGCCGTTTCGTTGCGGTTAAAAGCCAATCCCTGTAAGGCTTCAGTGTTGTGAAAGACGTCGGCACTATACTGTTTTACTGGTGATTGCTGTTCTGGGAGTCCCCCATACAAAGACGAGGAAAAAAGATACCCAGAAACAGCCATGAACATGATCAACTTTCTCATAGCTATCCCCTAATTTTTATTTGGTTTTATTGCGACATTGGAGCATTTACTAAATTACGCTAAAAGAAACAATGAAAAAGTTGATCGGCCGGCCAACTTTCTTTTTTTTATATATTTGCAGTATGTTACGGGGCTTGTTCGAAGTTCTGGAGTGTTTTCAAAACAGACAAGACTTACCAAGTAAAAAAGCAAAAGAATAATCTTTTCAGTTCTAACTACCGATATCATTCCTACGTTCTAGATTCGTGAAAGGACAGACGGATTGAAAAAGTTTCTTTCCAAAATTCCTATATTCGAAAGACCGGCACTCGCTGAATCACAACTGCAGTACCGCACCGTCAGTACTGTTCTTCCCATTTTGATTGGTATTGTCTTTGTCATTTCAACAATTGTTTTACCGATGCGTTACGGCATAGGTACGCACCTTCTCGATCAAAAAAACTTTCGCATCGTTATGATGCTTATATCAGGATTGAGTTTTGCTTACGGTCTTAGTTTCACAAGGTTTCGATCTTTTTCACCGATGATTGTTCCTGTTCTTTTTTCATTCATTGGCTTTGGTTCACTGACTGTCGATAAGATTTTAGACGACACACCTTTTGTACCTTTTTATGCTCAGACAGTTGCAATCGTGACGGCAACGTTCTTTTTTAACCTGAGGCAGTTGACCATATTTATCCTACTTTTTGTAGCTGTCTACGGCATTGTCTTTATAGATCCGCCGTTTCCCATTGGTGAGTTGTTTCACCGTATGATCGTCGTGATGTTTGTTACTCCTTTTGCTTATTTAACAGCTCTGGTCAGACATTCCACATTTAAAGAAATGGAACAGCAAACCCAGAAAGTTGTCGAAGCCAGCAATCTGCAAACCCTCGCCGAGCTATCCGGAAGTATCGCCCATGAAATTAACAACCCTTTAGCAATCATTGGAGGGTATTGTCATCAGATGTCTAAAATGCTAGATAACGAAGAAGTCGATATCCCCAAACTCAAAAAGATGCTCAGTCAGGTTAACAATACAGTCTTCCGTATTTCAAAGATCATTATTGGATTAAGAAGAATCTCACGTAAAGAAGACGGTGATGAAATCGAGCAAACAAGTGTAGGATCCATCATTGAGGAAAGTGTTTCACTCTTTCGAGAGTCATGTAAAGTTCAAGGCATTGAACTAAAAATTGACATCAAAAACTACGATCAAAAAATTGAATGTCACACTGTTCAAATTGTTCAAGTGATCATCAATTTATTAAAGAACGCCATCGATGCTGTCGAAACTTGCGATCAAAAAGTGATAACCGTCAGCGAATCTGCAGAAAAGGACTTTGTTAGAATCGAAATTATTGACTCTGGCGTTGGTATCGCAAAAGATATCATGGATAAGATATCTTCACCCTTCTTTAGCACAAAGCCCCTTGGTAAAGGCACTGGGTTAGGTCTCAGTTTATGTAGAAGAATTGTGAGTTCTCACAATGGCGAACTGGAAGTTTCTTCTGAGCCTGGCGAGACAAGATTTAGCTTTACGCTCCCGATCAAAAGACCGAAAGCAATCAAACAAACCTTAAATGAAGTGGCTTAATGATTCTCATTCGCAGGACTGGATCTGACCTAGAATGTCTTTGATTGCACTTTCTAAGTTTTCTGATCCATCAATATCAAACTGCTGGTCAGAAATTTCATTTGGTAGACCTAAAAGCTTCGCCCAATAGTCATCAAACCCAGCGAAACCATCGTTACCACTTTCTTGTCGTCCCCACATAATTGCAGGATCATCCCAAGCTTCTTTAAGAGAAGATTTTGCAGCAGCGTTTTGCTGCTCGATATTTTTACCCGGACTATAAATCGACAAAATAACGACAATCGTATCACTTCCTAGTTGATTACGTGCAGCTAACACTTCGCTAGGTTTATTATCAGAAGGTAATCCATCAGTAATGAGGAGCACAACTTTTTGACGAGGATCTGCTGAAGAGCTATGACCTAGAAGCTGTGCGGCGCCCTCGAGAGCAGTCTTATAAGGAGTTGAACCTTGTGGACTGTGCGTAAAGCTGAGAAGGTTCCAGAGACTTTCTTCGTAAGCAGCATCAGCTTTGAGAGAGTTTGTTTCCGTCATCATTTCAGGCAACACGCTTCCTTGTCCACTGTGGAAACGACTCTTTGCTAATCCGGCAGCAGAACTGCCGTCAAACGGGAAGGAACTCAAACCAAAAGAGCTTCCGAGAAACTCTGGGTTTTGTCCGCGCGATTTCTGGTCTTCGTTGATGGTGGTAAGAATCACTTCAGTGATAGCGGTTTGACGGTCGGTATAGGCGCCACCC
>CAZBDM010000013.1:4894-11942 GCA_964490675.1 uncultured Oligoflexales bacterium | reverse complement strand
ATCAGTTCCGCATAACGCCTGGGCTGGATCGAATACTTTTCCAGGTTCACAGCTCATCGAGCCTGAGTTATCAACGACGATAGCAATTCTCAAAGCTCGATGTTTGTTAGTACAGGTCTGAGGAGTATCGGAAACTTTCTTTTCAAATTCGATAGAATAGTCTCCGTTGTCACCGTTACCACCGCCTTGTGCTTCAGCTTCAGAGATTTCAGAAGAAGCTTTGCTCACTTCATTTGCGTCTTTTGACTTTTGCGTACTTCCGCCGTTAAAGCTGGCGTCGTTTGAACAGTGAATCAGTAGTAGTGAAAATAACAAGGTTGATAGATAATGCAAGTTCCCGTTCATAGGTTTAAATCCTTGATGACAGTTTCTACCGCTACCGCTTTTTCCCATTTTTTATCTTTGATTTTAATCGGTTTTTCGTTGATATTCTTAAGGTTATTCTAATATTGGCTTATTATTTATGTGTTTACAGGAATTTAGGTAGCAAGAATTGATTCATTTTAAGCTTTCCTCAAGATCGATAAAATCAACACATTTCATTAACTTTTGACAAAAAATTTCGTCATTTGATTGAAATACTTGTTTTACTGTGTTAATACGATAAAACAAAAGGAGGCGTTATGCCTTTCGACGACTCAACGTCTCAACAGCAAAAATTGCATCAGCTTTGTAAGGTCTTGGAATCTTTAGACTCTAACGAGCTCATGCTGTTTCTTGAAGATCTTTTAACCCCAGCCGAACTTAGAGCTGCTTGCGACCGGTGGGAAGTGGCAAAACTACTCGACGAGGGGATCCAGTATCGAACCATCAATGATTTGACCGGAGTCAGCACCGCAACGGTAACCCGAGTGGCTCGTTTTTTTAGTCGCAACAAGGGATACCGCATCGCACTCAATCAACTTTCTAGGAGCCTAAAGAGTGAAACAAGAAAACCCCGAAGTCGTAACGATAGCCATTCAGAAATCAGGAAGGTTGACGGAGAAATGTCTTGAACTTTTTAAGGCGTGTGGTTTTGATTTTGAACTTCGCAAAAATCAACTGACTTTCCCATGCAAAAATTTTCCTCTCACTCTTCTTCTTCTTAGAGACGACGATATTCCTGCTTATGTGGCGGATGGCGTCTGTGATTTAGGAGTTGTGGGCGAAAATATCATCGAAGAAAAAGTCGTTACGAACCCCGACCAGAAAGCGGGTGTTACACAGCTTCGTCCTTTAGGGTTTGCAGAATGTCGATTATCGATTGCTATGCCTGAGAACTCTGCCAGTAACGATCTAGCGATCCTACAAGGTAAAAAGATCGCCACCTCTTACCCAAATACTCTGAAAAAATTTCTAAAAGATCAAAATATTGAAGCTGAAACAGTTTATATCAGTGGCTCTGTTGAAATCGCACCCGCATTAGAAATTGCAGATGCGATTTGCGATCTCGTTTCCACTGGCGGAACCCTTAAAAGCAATGGCATGAAAGAGACCCATGTCATCCTTGAAAGCCAGGCGATTATGGTTCAAACCCAAAGACAGCTCAGTGACAAGCAATTGCAGACCATCGAAAGAATGGCAAAGAGAATTGATGGCGTTCTAAAGGCCAGGAAAGCCAAGTATATAATGATGAACGCTCCAAAAACAGCTCTCGGAAAGATCACAGAACTGCTACCTGGAATGGAGCACCCCTCTGTCATTCCTTTAACAGGCAGTGAAGATATCGCCATTCATGCTGTATCTCGTGAAGAAATCTTTTGGGAAACAATGGAACAGCTAAAAGAACTGGGTGCACGTTCGATTCTTGTCGTACCCATTGAAAAAATTATCGATTAAGGACTCCTTAACCATGTCTTTTAAAGCATCCATTCTTAATTGGAATCAATTGACCGAATCCGAGCGCCAAAGAGTTTACAGTCGCCCTGCCCTTGATGGTGGTGCACACTCTAAAGCCGTGCAAGAGATCATCGATCAAGTGCGCACAAATGGTGACCAAGCGCTACGCAACTTCAGTCAGAAGTTTGATCGTGTTGACTTAAAAGAACTCGTTGTCAGCGCACAAGAAATAGAAGACGCTTACCTTAAGATTGGGGAATACGAGCTCGCTGCCATTAAAAAAGCGCAGGCCAACATTCATAAGTTCCACCTTAAGCAACTTCCACAGGCAATCGAAGTCGAAACGACTGAAGGAGTCATCTGTCGAAGAGAGAGTCGTCCTATCGACCGAGTCGGTCTTTATATTCCTGGAGGTACCGCTCCCCTCTTGTCGACCGTTCTTATGCTTGCGATTCCTGCGGAAATAGTCGGTTGTCCGCTAAGGGTGATGGCGACTCCTCCTCAAAAAGACGGCAGCGTCAACCCCTATATATTAGTAGCTGCAGATCTTTGTGGGGTCGATGAGATTTATAAAGTAGGCGGGGCGCACGCTGTTGCCGCTCTTGCTTACGGTAGTGAAACGGTTAAAAAAGTTGATAAAATCTTCGGACCAGGCAACACCTGGGTCACACTTGCCAAACAAATTGTCTCCGAAGACGCTTCTGGTGCAGCTTGCGACATGCCGGCTGGTCCTTCAGAAGTGCTTGTTATCGCTGACCAAGAAACTGATGCAAATCTGGCCGCCATTGATCTTCTATCGCAAGCCGAGCACGGCGCAGATTCACAAGCTGTCCTTGTCTGTACCTCTCAGGACAAAATTGAACAGGTTATACAAGCGATCGATCAACTATTAACCGAATTACCGCGTGCTGAATTAGCTAAGAAAGCTCTCGCTCATAGTCTCTTTATAAAAGTGGACAACCTTGATGAGGCTATCAGCGTCAGTAATCACTATGCGCCGGAACACTTGATCATCCAAACAAAGGATCCAAAGACTGCATGTCCAAAAATCACCAATGCCGGCTCGGTCTTCCTGGGTCCGTGGACACCTGAATCAATGGGAGACTACGCAAGTGGCACTAACCACGTGTTGCCTACTTATGGTTGGGCGAGGACTTTCAGTGGAGTATCAATTGAATCCTTTATCAAACAAATCACTTTTCAAGAAGTCACAGCAAATGGCCTCAAAAACCTCGGACCAACTGTCGAAGTCTTAGCTGCCATTGAAGGATTAGATGCTCACAAGAAAGCCGTCTCATTGCGCCTTAAAAAGCTTGAGGAATCCCTATGAGTCGATCTTTAGCAGAAAAGCTTGCTCGCCCAGAAGTCCTTGCGATGAAGGCCTATGAATCCGCCCGCAGTCTATCTATATCCGGAGAAATCTTTTTAGATGCCAACGAATCTCCTTTTGGTGCGCCCCTCAAAGAAGAAGAATTAAAGGATGCTGCTTACCAAAAGCTCAATCTTTACCCTGAGCCCACTCCTGTTCTCCTTTACCAACGGCTGGCAGATCTTTACCAGGTAGAAACCAACAAACTTCTCGTCGTCAGAGGTGCCGACGAAGCGATCGATCTTCTCGTCAGAACCTTTTGTCAAAGCGCAAAAGATCACATTCTCATATGTCCACCGACCTATGGAGTTTACAAAATTGCTGCTGACAGTCAAGGATGTCAGACTGTCGAAGTTCCTCTTAATCTAGAAGATTTTTCGATTGATACTGAAGCGATTCTTTCTGCTTGCAATAGCCAAACCAAACTCGTTTTCATATGTTCGCCCAATAACCCAACCGGTAACTCAATTGAAAAACAAAAGATCTTCGATCTTTGTCAAAAACTTGCGGATTCAAGCTTAGTTGTCGTCGATGAAGCATATGTTGAATTCTCTTCAAAGGACAGCCTCACCAAAGAACTCTCTCGTTTTGAAAATCTGGTTATCCTCAGAACTCTATCAAAGGCATACTCTTTAGCTGGTTTAAGAGTCGGATCAGCGATCGCCAATGAACAAATCATTGCGATCTTGCATAAGATTAGAGCCCCTTATCCACTCGCTCGACCTGTCATTGAAATCGCTCTGAAAGCACTAGTTCCTCAGGCTTTAGAGCTCGTTTCCGAAAGGATCGCAATGATTAATGAGAATAAAACATGGTTTGCAGACGCATTAAAAGACAAGAAAGCTATAGACAAGGTCTTTGCTAGTGACGCCAATTACCTTCTCTGTAGGGTTAATAATAGTCAACAGTGGTTTAACGATTGTAAATCTTCTGGACTGATTCTCCGCAATATGACCGACAAAAAGTGGCTTGAGGACTGCATAAGAATCAGTATCGGCAGCAAAGAGCAACTCAACACTGTGCTCGCAGCACTCTACTAAGGAATCATCATTGAAACGTAAAGTATTTATTGATCTGCAAAGCTGTTTAGAACAGGTGGCTGATAGTCAAGAGCTCAAGCTCAAAAGTAATTTAGTCGCTTCTCTGGCTACTTTTAAAAAGTCTGGTTTTCGCTTGATTATTCTTTCAGACGATGAATTATCAAGTGCCGAGACAACATGGATTGATTTTCTTTCCGATCAATCCGCATCTATTGATGACATCATCATCTGGAATAAAACAGCATCAAAGGACGATAGTTATGGCATTGATGCTTTGGAGCAATTCAAAATCCAGAGCAAAGAGACTGATCCTTTGAAATCTTACCTTGTCAGTAGAGGAGGGCGCTTCTCGGACTTTGCTAAGCTACTCGAGGTAAAAGAGATCGACTTTTTAGAACTGAAAGATTGGCAAGAGATCGCCCGTCTTATAGTTACAGAGCCACGCACAGCAGAACTCACCCGAAAAACAAAAGAGACGGAAATCTTTGTAAAGGTGAATCTAGACGGTAAAGGAATCAGCAAATGTAAAACGGGTATTGGTTTTTTTGATCATATGCTCGACCAACTCTCCAAGCATTCCGGTATAGACATGACAGTGACAGTCAAAGGTGATCTCCATATCGATGATCATCATACTATCGAAGACACTGCGATCACCATTGGCCATGTCATAAAAAAAGCTCTTGGAGACAAGTTTGCTATAGGACGCTATGGATTCCTCTTACCAATGGATGAGACTCTTTGTCAGGTCGCCCTTGATTTAAGTGGTCGTAGCTTTTTCGTTTTTGAAGGGAAGATTGCTCAAACCACGTTAGGTGAAATATTTAACCCTGAAATGGCCGAACACTTCTTTAGATCCTTTAGCGACGCTCTCTCCGCAAATCTTCATATCAAAGTCGAAGGACAAAATGTCCACCATCAGATTGAAGCCTGTTTTAAAGGACTAGCAAAAGCTCTCGGGCAAGCCGTCAAACGTCAGGAAAACGCCGGCATTCCATCAACGAAAGGAAGCTTATGAAAGTCATCGTCGATACCGGAGGAGCAAACCTTGCTTCGGTTCAAAACGGTCTCTATAGATTAGGCTGCGAAGCACAAGTCACCCAGGACCACCAAACCATTCGTTCGGCAAGTCATGTGATTCTACCAGGTGTTGGTGCAGCTGCAGATGCCATGGATCGTCTGAGATCTGCAGATCTTATCGGACTATTGAAGTCACTGACACAACCGGTCATAGGTTTTTGTTTAGGTATGCAAATTCTTTTTGAATCATCTGAAGAAGGTAATGTCGATTGTCTCGGTATCATACCTGGAAAGATCAAAAAAATTCCCGTCGCACCTGGTATAACTGTTCCCCACATGGGATGGAATCAGATCAAAAGGGTTCAGAAAGATGATCGACTGCTTACTGATGAGGTAGATGAGAAGTTTTTTTACTTTGTCCATTCCTTTGCAGCACCCGTCAATGAGTTTACCTCTAGTACGAGTCAGCATGGCATCACATTCGCAGCAAGCGTGCAACGTCAAAACTTCTTTGGGACACAATTTCACCCAGAAAAGTCAGGCCCTGTTGGTGCAAAAATCTTGGAGGCTTTTTTAAACTTATGAAAATTTATCCAGCCATCGATTTAATGAACTCAAAATGTGTCCGCCTTGAAAAAGGTGATTTTGCCACTCAAAAAGTCTTTGCAGATAGCCCGATGGAAGTTGCAAGAGACTATCAAAAAAGAGGCAGTAACTACCTACATGTTGTTGACTTAGACGGAGCAAAGCAAGGTTCACCTGTCCATACATCTCTTATTATAGAAATTAACAAGCATACTGATCTAAAGTTACAAGTTGGCGGTGGTCTTCGTAAGATGCAAGATGTCGAGAAGCTCATCGACTCCGGCATCGATCGTGTTGTATTAGGCAGCCTTGCTGTCAAAGATAAAGATTTGACGTCTGCTATGGTGGAACAAATCGGCGGTGAGCACGTCACCATAGCCGTCGATGTTCAACCTAAAGACGGTCAATTTTACATTGCCACTCATGGCTGGCAGCAGACAAGCAGTACGACACCAGAAGAACTCATCACCTTTTATGCAGCAAAAGGTGTCGAGGCTTTTCTATGCACTGATATTTCAAAAGACGGTATGATGAAAGGCCCGAGTTTTCCACTTTACGAAAAACTTAGTCAGACTTTTCCATCCCTAGAAATCCAAGCTTCAGGTGGTATCCGCAATCAAAACGATCTTAGCGATTTAAAAAAACTCGGCGCAGGTGGAGCGATCATTGGAAAAGCACTTTACCAAGGAACCGTTACCATCGAGGAGGCTCTTTCATGTTAAGCCGACGTATTATCCCCTGCCTAGATGTTTAAGATGGTGTTGTCGTTAAGGGAGTCAAGTTTAGACAACATGTTGTGCTGGGTGAAATCCTTGATCTTGCCAAACGCTACCGCGATCAAGGTGCCGATGAGCTCGTTTTTTACGACATCACTGCTAGCGCCGAGAAACGTTCCGTTGATGTCGAATGGATCAAAAAGACTGCAAGATTGCTTGATATTCCTTTTTGTGTCGCTGGTGGGATCCGCAGCGTTGAAGACGCCAGAAGGATTTTAAATAGCGGTGCCGATAAGATCTCTATCAACTCACCAGCACTGGAAAGGCCAGAGCTCATATCAGAAATGGCAGAGGCTTTTGGTAGTCAATGTGTGGTGATCGGCATTGACTCCATGCAAGCTGAAGACGGCAGTCTTCACGTCTACAAATATACAGGAAAAGAAAGCGCCACGACCACTGCTGATATCGACACGCTCTCTTGGGCGCAAAAAACTGTTAGT
>CAZBDM010000013.1:1191-4884 GCA_964490675.1 uncultured Oligoflexales bacterium | reverse complement strand
ATGGGGTTGGCAAAGGCTACGACATCGCCCAACTGAAAAAACTCCGTCAAGCTGTCACTATCCCAATCATCGCATCCGGCGGAGCTGGATCAAAAGAACACTTTTATGAAGTCTTTGATGAAGCAGATGTCGATGGAGCTTTGGCAGCAGGAGTGTTTCATCGTGACGAAATTGATATTCAAGATTTAAAAACCTTTCTAAATGACAAAGGAATAAGAGTAAGACAATGAATCAATTAAAAGCTCCCGATCTTGACTGGCAAAAAATGGACGACCTCATCCCAGCCATTATCCAAGATCACTCTACTAAAAAAGTGCTGATGCTTGGCTACATGAACAAAGAATCCCTCAACAAAACAGTTGAGACCGGCAAAGTAACGTTCTACAGCCGTTCTAAAAAACGCCTTTGGACGAAAGGCGAAACTTCCGGGCACTTTCTTGAAGTGACTGACATTGCCAGCGATTGCGATCAGGACGCACTCGTTATTGAAGCAATGCCACATGGCCCCACTTGCCATCTTGGTAGCCAAAGTTGTTTTGGTGATGAAATGAAACCGGGAGATATGAGCTTTCTCGTCCACCTGGAAAAGGTCATCGAAGATCGCCTTGTTAATGCACCAGAAGGCTCTTACACGGCCAAGCTACTTGCCAAGGGAACCCATAAAGTGGCTCAGAAAGTCGGCGAGGAAGGCGTTGAGGTCGCTCTTGCCGGAGCTGCTGAGGGACGAGAGGAACTGATTAATGAGTCTGCCGACTTGATCTTTCACCTTATTGTCTTACTTAGACATCGAGCAGTGGGCCTAGAGGAGGTCATTTCGTGCCTCCAGTCAAGACACAGATGACTTTTATGAGCGGCAGCTCCTTTAACACTGCCGCCTTACCCTTACTTCTTTTTCATTACACAACTGACATGCCACAAGTTATCTTCGTTCTGCGGTAAAAAGATTCGATAACCAGCAGTTTTAATTTTGTCATCACTGGCCATTTCTTCAAAGCCTTCGATAGCTGTTCCAGATGAATCATCGTGATCTTCCAGAATAAGAGGACGCTCGGCGCCAATATCGATTGCTGTCGTCAAAGTGATACCCGCAAAATAGTTTCCGATTTTACTCTTTTCAAAATGAGCGACGACTTTTAGATCAGCTTTGTTACCAGCGAGATCAAGATTTAAAATTATTTCCCCTGCCACGTAAAAAGCAGAAAACCCCTCGCCTTCAACTTTTTTAAGAGTAATGGTTTGCGCATGTCCTTCAGGCGCAGGCCAACGCCACTCCCCCGGTTTGTTTTCGATCGGAACAGGGTGCGTCACGTCGCAACTTACTTCAATTTCAAAAGGAACCCTTTGCTCTCTTTCTGCAGTGATCGCAAATACAATACCACTTGAAAGACCAAAAATTAAGGCGATTGCAATAAGAGATTTGACCATGAAAAGGCTCCTTTATCCAAACAGGCCGAGCAGCTTAAAAAACTGCCAAAAGTTATGATTTCCAATTTAGGACTTTTTCAACCGCCTCCTTGTTATCTTCAAGATTCGTTAAAATCAAGAATGACTAAGGAAACCGTTCGAGGTAAATTGTTCGAAGCATTATTGCTGTTTTTTAAGGAGGTTGAGCTGAGTTGTAATTCATGTTAATTGCTGTAGGAAGGATCTGCTTTGGACCCTAAAAATGATCAATTTTTACATATTCTTAGCGATTTTATTGATACCAGCGAGCTTGCCAGCAAGCGAACTCCGTTGTGAAGCCTTAGCGATTGATGGCGACATGCTTTCACCGGTGCATGACCTCGGTGACTGGCAGAGCTTTCTTATACAAATCCAAACAAAACGCGGCCCTCTGCCCGAAAGACTGACACTTGCCTACGATCAATTAACAAGTTTCGCAAAGGACACGGAAACCCTGCCGTTTGACCGTCATCATTTGTTGGCAATGATCGCAAAATCTGCAGAAGTTGACCTTGAACGATTAGAAGCGATTTTAAGAAGAGCTATCGATATCCATTTGACCTATGAAGTCCCGGTGTTAGTTGCTTATCTCATCGCTATGCAGAACTTTTATCATCCTGTCTTTGATAGCGAAGAAGATCTTATTGGAACTTTAAAAAAAGAACACAAAAAAGCACGCACAATGGCACTTCTTAGTCATGCAACTCTTGACCAAAAATATGGGCGTCACCCCTACGAGTATCACCTGCGGGCAGTAAGAAGAGCTTTGAAAAGATTTGGTTTTGGTCCAGATGACTCCATTCTCGGCCTAAAATTGGGTACTGCCGGTTGGTTACACGATGCCATAGAAGATACTTACATTACTCTGGCCGATATCTATTACGCTTTGGGTCTTGAAATGGGTGATGCCATGTATGGGTTAACCAATGTCGCAAAGGACCCAAAACACGAAGACGGAATTGAACCGGAAGATGTCAGACAGCTGAGAAAACGCCTCACCAAACTGAAAACTGTTGAAAGTGAGCTTAGACGATTGACAAAACTTGCCGATCGTATTGCTAATACAGAGATGTCTATGCTGAGCCTCTTTTTGGGTGAAGACACCAAAATAGAAAAATACCGCAACGAATGGCATGATTTTTACGGCATTCTGCATGTGCCAGGTGAAGCCGATGAGATGTGGAGACACCTACAATTGATGACCTTTGACGAAGATTATGCAGTCGCTTATCTGATCGAGCAGGAAGACTTGCCGGCTGATTTTATTCGGCAAAGACCCGTCGAAACGCCGCCTCCTCATTGAAGAAACAAAACGAGACGTCGAAAATTTATCGAGCTGCAATGTTAGGAGCCTTTCGTTCTCTAAATCTTTACAAAATAGCCTTCGCCTTTTCTTAAAAGTCGACTTATCCTGTAGAAAATACACAAGACAGGAAAGACCATGACCTTTAGAGCCTCCGCACTTCTTTTTGTGGTGTTTTTTTCTTTCACCTTACAAGCTTCTCCTGATCAGCCTGGCGACTGCAACTTTCTTTGCGAAAGAGTCCCTGACCAAGACGAAGTTTACCACCGTATCGAAACACCTACGCCTACTCGAGCCAAGAGATCTTTCTATGCATCGACATTAACCGTCAATGTTTGGAATATCTACAAAAGCAGAAAAAAAGCTTGGTCACGGGAATTTAATCAACTCGCAAGTGCTTCAGATATTCTTATCCTTCAAGAAATGAGTCTCAATAACCTCACACTTGATCAAGTCAATAAGCACTCAAAGTTTGTCTGGGATCACGCCAGTAACTTTTTTCAAAAGGATAATGTGAGAACCGGCGTTGGTACGGGCAGCGTTGCGAAGCCTGTCTTCACAAAAGGACTTTTAACACCTCTTCTTGAACCCTTTGTCAAAAGCCCTAAGAGTAGTTTGATTACCAAGTATCATTGGTCTCATTTGGCGGCTAAGGAAACACTGATGATCATCAATATACATGGTATGAATCGCAGACGCTGGCAAGGTTTAAAAACACAAGTCGAACAGGTTCTACCCTACATCAGAAGTCATAAAGGACCCATTATTTACGCGGGCGATTTCAACACCCATTATGCAAGTCGCCTAGAGAAACTTGATCATCTTCTTGCTCCTGTCGGCCTTAAACGTGTTATCTGGCCTCGCGACACTCGTGAACTGGTCCTCGACCATGTTTACGTAAAAGACCTCAGCGTAAAAAACCCGAGACTGATCGAACAACCTGAAGG
>CAZBDM010000013.1:0-1181 GCA_964490675.1 uncultured Oligoflexales bacterium | reverse complement strand
CAAAAACTCCACGCGACCTTCTGTTTTTTCGACAAATCGTCTTAGATGATGACTTGGAGGTATATTCTTATTAGTGATTATATACAGTTTATTTCCATTCCTGCGAAAAGCTTCGGCAGTTTCCTGCAATTCTGCCTCATTCATTTTATCGTTATCTTGTCCATCTGTAATAAGAACAATATCAGTATTGCGGATACTTTCTTGCGCGCCAACCTTTGCAACTGTTTTGAAGAGCGGTGAACTTCCCATGCATTTGGAGATAGACCTTTGGCCAATATCAATTTCTTGCGGAGGATTGCTATAGTTACCGTTTCCATCAACGGTCAGCAAGACAAACACTCTTAATTTTGGAAACTGACTTCGATCAAATTGCTTGCATTCTTCCAAAAACGACGTGCTATTATCGATGATAATAGCTGTTGAGCGTTCTGCCGCTGATAATCCTTCTTCTGGTTTGATAGATTCGAAGAACTGATAAATAGAACGACTAAATAAATCCGCGCCATTATAGATGTAGATTGAATAGATGATGGTTTTTACGTCGTACTTTTTTCCTGAGTCAGTCAAATATTTTGCATGATCACTTTTAGTATAGATCCACCACTGGCCATCGTCACCCTTTTGTTTGTAATCTTCCAGCTTTATGCAGTAAATTCTGTCATCTTCCAAAGCGTTTATCCATTGATCATCAGTACCACCATGCTGATCACAGATGACTTCTGTTCCTATTGATAAATCATTTGGGTTACCTTCTGAAGCTGCGCTAGCAACTTCAGAGCTGTTGTCATAATCGCTAGCCGGCATACAAGCCTGGATGGCCAAAAAAACTAGAACAATCAGTACAAACGGTTTTTGAGATTGCAACAGAAAGTGTGTGTGAAAGGTTTTCATGCTAAGTTTCCCAATTTTGTTTTCGTCCAACATATTATCTCCTTGCATAAGTTGAGCCAGTTGCGCTGAAGTTCACTTTGCCAGACAGCTCTGCTGTTTATTTGAAAATTCAATTGAAAACATTGGGAAAATTGCTTTTGGAAAGCCTAGCTTTGTTTGCCTAGGAGCATAGACATAAAACGAAAAATGATTAATTCGTTTTCAGATGTCAAGAATATTGAACGATCGGCTGTTCCAATGCTGTTAGGTTAAGGCGTGAGGCAAATCAAACCACCAGCCAGTTGTACTGT
>CAZBDM010000012.1:0-21742 GCA_964490675.1 uncultured Oligoflexales bacterium | reverse complement strand
GGGGTTTTTGGGTTATTTACTATAGCGTTTTTAGCAATTCTCATTAATTTTCAAGCCGTTTGGGATGTAGCTCTTTTGAGGCCCTTTGTTGGTATTATTTTTCTAGTCTTTTTCGGTCTTATCGCAGCCGTCTTGTCCATTCTCTGGCCAGGTGAACAAGGGTTTAATCCTTATGAGAAGATTCTTTCGTTAAGTTTTCCAGGAAAAGGTGTTTTGCAGAAAATTTACGATGCGATTCGGTGGTACCGGAAAAACCCCCGCTCTTTGCTTTACGCATGGGCGATTTCTTTTGTTATGCAAGCGCTTTTCGTCACTTATTACTTATTTATCTCCAGTCTGATGCTTCAGGAGAGCATTCCTATCGATAAGCTACTAGTCATTCTACCGGTTGGTATTTTAACGACGGCCATCCCCCTTGCGCCGGGTGGTCTCGGTGTAGGTCATGTAGCCTTTGACAAACTTTTTTCACTGATTGGACTTGAAGGGGGAGCCAATGTTTTTAACATCGTATTTATGGGACAGATGGCCCTTAATATACTATGCGTGATCCCATACCTTTTTATTAAAAGCAAAAAGCCAGAAGCTCAGACAGAGGCGGCTGTAGAACTGTCATCAACCTGAAATTTTTGCCTCATCGACCTCTTAAGAAATTTTCCATTAGAGACGATAGCTCATATGAAAACCTATTTTCAGGAGTTGCTGCCGATGGCAAACATTGATCGCTTTATTATTGTTGATGAAACTGAAGCTAATATTCTTTTTTTCCAAGTTCTTCTTGAGGAACTCGGAAAAAGTCTCATTTATACTGCGACCAACGGGCCTGAAGGTGAGCAAGTTGTAAAGCGTGAAAATATCCAATTTGTCGTTTGTGCTTGGGAAATGGATATTATGTCCGGTACCGTTTTCGTCCAAAAAGTGAAAAAAGCAAAAAGAAAAAATATCCCTTGTCTTATTTTTACGAAAAGAATGAGTGAGCAAGAAGTTAAGCTCACTAAGGAGCTTGGAATAAAAAACATTCTAGGGATGCCTTTTGATCGCGAAGAAGCAAAAAATCTCATCAGACAAATGATTGAACAAGAAGAAAATATCTCACCTTTAGAAAAAAAGGTGCGAAAGATCGAATCGCTCATCCAGGAAAATAAACCAGCCGAAGCTCTTAAACTCATCGATGCGAGTGTTACCAAAAAAAGTCCTTTCAGACCGAGGGTAAAGACAAACGTCGGACATATATGGCTTCTTATCAAGCAATACAAAAAGTCTGAAGTGGCTCTTGAAGAAGCATTAAAAGAAGATCCTGATTACGCACCTGCAAAACATCTTCTCGCGCGGCTTTATTCCGAAACGGATAGAAAAAATGAGGCCATTAAGGTTCTAGAGGATATGGCGGAAAACTCGCCAAATAACATCACCACTCTCTTAAATTTAGGCTCTGCATACGTTACAGCAGAAAGACATCAGGACGCTAGAGATACCTTTAATAAAGTCGAAAAGATCGATTCTGACAATGCCGAGCTAAAAGATGAGCGAGGAAAATTAGCTTTTAAAGAAGGTGATTTTGATCTTGCTGCCAAGTTTCTTGCAGAGACTGAAAATGGTGATGAGCTCGCCAGACATTTTAACAATATGGCTATTGCTTACACGCAAGTGGGCGACTATCAAAAGGCGGTTGAAACTTATAGAAACGCCATTAAGCTCCTGTCAGACAGGGCAAAGATTCATCTACTTCACTACAACCTAGGTCTTGGACTGAGAAAGAACGGCAACCTTACTGAAGCATTTGAGGAGTTGTGTAAAAGCTATCTTTCCGATCCATCTTTTGAAAAAGCGTACGCGAGTCTTGCGCGCGTTGCTAAAGAGATGAAAGCGAAGAAACTAGATATTGATGGTAACTTTGTTAAAAAAGTAAAAGAAGCCAGACAGGCCTACAAGGAAGAAAATCCTGAGGGAGATGAAGGAGAGGCTGCATAAGCCAGCCTCCTAGAAAGCCTTCGAGTCATAACGAAACAACTAGAATTCTTCATTAAAAGCAACTTCACCTTCAATGCCAATTTGATATGCCGCAACTCTTCTTTCAAAGAAGTTGGTCAATTCTTGGACGTCCTGTAATTCCATAAAAGAGAATGGATTTTCTGAATGATAGATCGGTGGAATGCCAAGTCTTGTCAGTCGTTGGTCTGCACAGTACTCAAGGTATTTTCTAACATCAGCAACGGTCAAGCCGATAAGGCCATACTGTCCTATATCTTGTGCAAATGCCATTTCACATTCGATAGCATCATCAATCATTGTGATGACATTTCTTTTCATCTCATCGTCGAAAAGGTCTGGCTCTTCTTTTTTGACTTCATCGATAACTGAAAAGGCAAAGTTCATGTGAGCGCTTTCATCTCTAAACACCCAATTCGTGCCTGCTGCGAGTCCGTGCAGGAGGCCTTTTGAACGGAGATAGTAGACGTAAGCAAAAGCTGCGAAGAAGAAGAGTCCTTCTATACACGCTGCGAAACAGATCATGTTTAAAAGAAAAGCTCTTCTATCTTCTTTGCTTTTGAGTTCGGTCAAATCTGAGATAGAGTCAATCCACTTAAAACAAAAGTCTGCTTTTTGTTTAATCGATGGAATCGTCTCTACTGCTTTAAAAGCTTCTTCTCTATCTTTCATATCGGGAAGATATGTATCAAGAAGGGTCAGATAAAACTGCACGTGAAGAGCTTCTTCGTAAAGCTGACGGGAAAGATACATGCGTCCTTCTGGAGCGTTTATATGTTGGTAAAGATTGAGAACAAGATTATTAGCCACGATGCTATCGCCGGTCGCAAAAAATGCAACTAAACGCTTAATCAAATGCTGTTCGGCAGGACTGAGCTTTTCCAGATCTGCGAGATCATGCGAAAAATCGATTTCTTCGACAGTCCACGTGTTTTTAATCGCATTACGATACATTTCGTAGAACTGTGGGTACTTCATCGGTCTTAACGTTAAATTCATCCCTGGATCAAGTAACATACAGACATCTCCTTATCTTTTCTTAGACGAGCTGCAAACAAGAAAGAGCTGCAGCTCAAAAAATATTAATGAATTACTGGCAAGATTCGCAGGTTTCAGGGTTTTCCAGAGAGCAGGCAACCGCTTGCTGATCAGTTGTCTGCGTCTTAACCGTTGTCTTGTTGATCGATGTCGCTCCCCGCGATCTTAGATAGTAGGTTGTTTTTAGCCCTTTTTTCCAAGCATATGCATACATCGAAGAGAGTTTTCCGATATTTGGATTCTCCATAAAGAGGTTGAGCGATTGACTCTGGTCGATAAAGGCTCCTCTGTCAGAAGCCATGTCGATGAGAGATCGTTGGGGTACCTCCCAAACAGTGCGATAAATTTTTCTCAAATCCTCAGGAATCTCTTTGATGTTTTGGATGGAGCCTTCAGAAACCTTGATCTTTTCACGCATGTCGGTATTCCACAGGCCAATGCGGCGCAGGTCTCTGGCCAGATAAGAGTTAACCTGCAGGAATTCTCCGGAAAGCGTCTCCCTTTTAAAGAGGTTTGAAACTTGTGGTTCGATGCACTCGTAAGCACCACAGATAGAGGCAATCGTCGCTGTTGGTGCAATGGCAATCAGAAGAGAGTTTCTTAAGCCGACTTTTTTAATCTTTTCTTTAAGGTCATCCCAGCGCTTTTTGTTGCTTGGCTCGACACCCCACAAATCAAACTGGAGAAGGCCTTGTGCTGCTTTAGTTGCTGAGAAGGCCTCATGCGCACCGTACTGCTCGGCTAGCTCGCAGGATGCAGATAGAGCATTAAAGTAAATTTCTTCTTGGATACTTTTGGCGAGCTCTTTTGCTTCAGGAGCATCGAAGGCCAGTTTTAGTTGGAAAAAGACATCTTGCAGACCCATGATACCAAGACCGACAGGCCGCCATTTGCTGTTAGAGTCTTTAGCTGGCTTAATCGGGTAAAAGTTAATATCAACGACTCGGTCAAGGTACTTAACTGCGATTTTGACGTTTTGTGCCAATTTTTTAAAATTGAACTCGTCATGATCGATATACCGGCTCAGGTTGATCGAGCCAAGGTTACACACAGCGGTTTCGTCTTTGTTGGTCACCTCGATAATTTCCGTACAGAGATTTGAGAGGTGAATCACATTTTCAGGTTTACCGGTTTGATTCGCTTTTATGTTACAAGCGTCTTTAAATGTCATCCAGCCGTTACCGGTTTGCGCGAGAGTTTTCATCATCAGAGCATAAAGATCTCTGGCTTGTACTTGTTTTCTGTAAAGACCTTCTGCTTCAGCTTGTTGGTAAGCAGCCTTAAAATCTTCGCCATAAATTTCGTTAAAGTGTGGCACGTCTTTCGGATCAAACAGAGACCAAACACCATCTTCTTCAACTCTTTCCATAAAAAGATCAGGGATCCAGTTGGCAAGGTTAAGGTTATGGGTCCTTTGGGATTCATCACCTGTGTTTTCTCTCAAGGCAAGAAATTCATAGATATCTGCATGCCAAGTCTCAAGGTAAACACAAGCAGCACCTTTTCTTTTGCCCCCCTGGTTAACAGCAGCAACTGAAGAATCGAGGGTTTTTAGGAACGGAACGATGCCATTAGATTTGCCGTTGGTCCCCTTGATCAGAGATCCCCTACTTCTCACTTTCGTAAACGCCACACCAATACCACCAGCGTATTTAGATAAGAGAGCAACATCTGCATAGCGTTGGTAAATCCCTTCTAAACTATCGACAGGTGAATCGAGAAGATAGCAAGAGGACATTTGCGGATGTCTGGTACCAGAGTTGAACAGTGTTGGTGTACTTGGCATGTATTCAAAAGATGAGATAAGTCGATAAAATTCGAGGGTTTCTTCAATACTTTGTGATAACCCGACGGCGACTCTCATAAAGAAAAATTGTGGTGTCTCAATAATCATTCTCGTGTCAGGATCTTTGAGAAGATAACGATCGTAGACCGTTCTTAATCCGAAATATTCAAAGAGATCGCATCTTTCTTCTAGAATGGATGCGTTTAAAACATTGGCGTTGTCTTTAACAAAAGACAAAACCTCATCGCTGATCAGTCCTACTTGGTGGCCGTAAGCGATAGAGTCAGAGAAAGACCTAATATTTCGTCCGTGCACTTCTTTATCGATATAGTTAACGAGAAGCCGACCTGCAAGCTTTGAATATTCCGGTTCTTCACTTATTTGCATGGCAGCGGTTTGCATGAGAAGCGTGTCGAGTTCTTTAGTCGTCACTCCGTCGTAAATACCGCTGATTGCCTTACTGGCTACTTTGTAAGGGTTGATGTGTTTAAGGCCAGCACCCATGCGAGCAACCTTTTTTGTAATCTGAATCACATCGACGGGAACGAGGGAACCATCCCTTTTTCTTACCCGCATTGTTGCCTCTGAGTCGTCGGTCCCTGGCATTGGCATTACATTTGCCGCAAAGAAATTCTCTGTCGTCATCTTGACACCTCGCGCTTAAAAAACTTTTTTAGAAGTCGGGTTGGAAGCCAACCCTCTAAATGAAGTGAGTCATTCGAAAATTTTTACTATGTCGCATACCCAACAACAAGCATATCTAGTGTGCTGAGCGAAGGTCAACCGCTAAATATAGTGTTTTTTTCAAAGCCTTGAGGGCGAAGGATTTGAAGTGCTCAGTCAAATTTTTGACAGAGGAAAAAATCTCTTAGTCGTAAAAAAATTTCTCTTTCACTTGACTTTTAGGTGAATATGTTGAGCTATGTGCGGGGAGGTTTTTACATGCCGAAGCTTACCAGAGATGGAGTCGAGATAAATTATCAAACCTTTGGCCAGCAGGGTTTTTGGGTGACGCTGGTCAATGGTCATACACGCAGTTCAAGTGATTTTAAACTCTTTAGTAAACGTCTTGTTGACGAAGGTTTTAGAGTTTTATGCTTTGACAATAGAGGCTCTGGACAAACCATTGAAATCAAAGAATTTACTTTAAACGATATGGTGGAAGACGTCATAGCGTTATGGCAACACTTAGATATCGGCAAAACTCATCTTCTTGGCATATCAATGGGTGGGGTGATTTCTCAGTATCTTGCATTCAGGGTCCCAGAAAAACTAGCAAGCCTGTGCCTTGTTTCCACTTATAGCGATCTTTCAGAACTTTCTGGTCAAGATCAAGGGTGGAGCGAAGACGTCGAAGATCTTAGAAGTAAAATGAAGGCTTATTTTAGTCAAAAATTTCTTCAACAGAATAGGCTTCTCTTCGATAGCATGATTAAACAAATGCACAAGAGTATCGGTGAAGGAGATTTTGTTAAACGCGCCAACGCGCAGAGAAAAGCAATGAAACAAAACCCTAGTGAAGAAGTTTCTCTTTCACAACTTAAGACGCCAACGATGATATTTCATGGCGATCTCGATAAAGTGATTAATCCAAAAGCCGCAAAAAACCTGCACGACAAGATTCCCCATTCTCATTTAAAGCTATACGAAGGGATTGGTCATTTAATTTTGGCTGAAAATGCCAAAGAGTTTTATGGGGATGTCGTATCGTTTTTTAGAGATCAAGCGATCGATCAGTAGAGACTTCGTACCAGCTGAACTTCGCTGCTGGACATGCCCAGCTCAAGGGCAACTTTTTCTGGTGCGACTCCTTTGGCAAGAAGGCTGCGGGCATCGGCGTATTTTTTACTTTCAATGTCTTTAATCACTTCCTCGTAAGGAAGGTGATTATCAAAAAACTTAATCAGAGTTTCCGCTCGTTCTAATAACTTCGAAAGAGAAGCTTTTTCGATTTGGATTTTTTTATTAAGCGCTTCCATCGATGACTGTCTTTTGGCGAGTTCTTTGAGAGGATTCTCAAACTTATCTGAAAACTCACTAAAAAGTTCTTCCATATTTTTAGCCAAGGTGTGGCCGCTGTTCTTGACCTCTTGCTCTGCCTCTGCGGCAAGATGGGCAACCTTATCGAGATTTTCTTTGCTTTTCACTTGGCTATGTTTGAGCTCTGCTTTTAGAGAATCAGAAAGTTCTGATATGAGTCGTCTTTCCTCGGTGATTTCAGCTAAAAGATCACTACTCAGCCCCTGTCTTTTATTGAGATAAATAAAAGCGAAAAGTAGGGCTGCATCAAAGACGATTAAAAGGATGAGAGTGGTTACAATCATCTTCCCTCTTGCAGGTAGGATTTCAATACTTTTTCATCGACTTCATCGATGTTAACGGTTTGAACGAGAACTCTTTTCTTCTTGCCGCGTTTGCCGACATCTTCTGTTTTAACAACTTTCGCCAGAACGCGGAACTGACCGGGATTATCGACTCGGCTGTAGTCGACGAATCTTTGTTTTCGTGCCCAATAGTCAGGGAGTTCGACGTTGATTTTGAGAAGGGTTCCGGTTGGATATTCTCTGATTCCCTGAAATTCTATGCCGTAAGGGCTTATGTGTACGGTTTGACCTTTATCCTCAACACAAGAATCACGGTCCTCGTCGGTAAGACCGTAAGGTCTAACCTCAAGGGTTACTTTGCGATTAGAGCGCGGATATTTTGTGACCAGCTCGCTGTCAAAATTTTTATTTTTTTGAGATTGTTGACCAGCAGCGACAACCGCCGGCTGTTCAGACGGTTGTTGGTCTTGTTGTTTTTGTTGTTCTTGAGGTTCTGCTGACATGAAATCCCTTTCTTTGTCAGACGCGTTAGCTTTAGCCCGCTTTTTTTGCTTTTATGTTGTCGAAGATTTTTTTGAGTTTTTCATTTAGAGTTTGGCCAGTGAAAGGCTTAACGATGTAGTTACTGACGCCTGCTTTTACAGCTTCGATAATGTTTTCTTTTTCAGCTTCTGCAGTGACCATCAGAAAGGGAAGGTGCTTAAACTTGGGGTCACCTCTAACCGTTTTAAGAAGTTCTAAGCCGGTCATATTCGGCATGTTCCAGTCAGACACAATCATTTCGACATCAGGGTTTTCTTGAAGGGTTTGGAAGCCTTTTTGGCCGTCTTCAGCTTCAATGAAGTTATGATATCCGTTCTGACGGAGAAGCGTTTTGACAATCCTTCGCATTGTAGGAAAGTCGTCGACAACAAGAATTTTCATATCGGGTTTACCGAGCGCCATCCCCAAAACTCCTTAGTGGTTTAGACATTTAATATCTACGAAAATCGTAGTTATATTTGGATTCATCAGTGAATAACGTGTAGTGCTATAAGATTATTGTACCAGCTTTTTGGTCTAATCAGATAGCATCGACTTTAACTTTGTTCGTAACTTTTCGACGGCTTGTGTATGCAACTGAGATACCCGTGACTCAGTAACTTCAAGGATGCTGCCGATTTCTTTCAAGTTTAAGTCTTCGTAATAATATAGAGATAAAACTAGTTTTTGTTTTTCGGGTAATTCTTCGATGTTTTTCATCAAAATCTGTCTAAGCCCTTTACTTTTAAGCTGAGTAAAAGGGTTTTTTGAATTTGTGTTCTCAAGACATTCAAGAAGGCTTTTACGATCGTTTTGGTTAGGTCCGGTAAGCTCGTCGACCGACAAAAGCGTCACCGCTTTCACCTTTGCTACCATGTTGTAATATTCTTCGAGACTAACACCCAATGCATCCGAGAGTTCCTGGTCAGAAACTGCCCGGCCGAATCGTTGTTCTAGTTCAGCGTAAGTTCTTTCAATCTTCTTTGCCTTGTCACGCACGGAACGAGGGACCCAGTCTTGAGAACGCAGTTCGTCAAGAATGGCACCTCGGATTCGAAATTCAGCGTAGGTTTTGAATTTATTGTCACGGCTTGGATCATACTTTTCGATGGCGTCCATAAGGCCGATAACACCAGCGCTAATCAAATCGTCAATATCGATGCTTGACGGAAGACGAGAAGCGATTCTTTGCGCGACAAATCGGATAAGCGGTGCGTAGTCCATAATTAGCTGGTCACGCAGTTTACCGTCTACACCCTGGGTCTCTTGTTTGTACCTTTTGACCAAACCTTTCATTTATGGGTTCCCCTTACTCGAAAAAGTTGCGGCTTGCAGGTTATCCGTGCCAAGTTCTCACCATTATTGCCCTAAGCTGTCGCTTCGGCTGGATGAGGTTGACTTTGTGTCCACAGTAATCTTTGCCAAAAATCACCATTATTGCTATTGTGCTCAGAACGTAAATTACTGAATAAATTATGAGAAACTCGGTTCCACGCTTGTCCCGCTAGTGTGTGGACGAGTCGCTCCGAAGCAGCACTTCTACTCAAAATCGATCTCTGTATCTGTTGGTCGTGAGGAATACAGCCCAAGTAAGAAACACCTATCCCAAGGTAACGGTTGGCTACATCGGCAATTCTTTCAGAAACATTAGTTCCTTCACCGTCAGATCGAACCATATTTACTAAGATATTGAATTTGTTGATTTTGTGATCTTTGTTTAGAACTTTTATAAGGGCGTATGCGTCGGTCATTGCGTGAGGTTCAGGGGTGGTTACGACGATAATGTCCTGCGCAGCGCAGTTAAAATCAGTCACTTGATCGCCTATGCCAGCACCGGTGTCGATTATCAGCACGTCGAATTCTGCCTCTAGTTCGTGGACTTGTTCAAATAGGACCTGTTTTTGTAAGGACGAAAGTCTGGTCAAGTTTGCAATACCAGATCCTGAAGGAATGATCTTTAGTCCGAGAGGACCTTCGACAACGATGTCTTTCAGTTTGGCGTGACCATCTAATACGTCTCTAATATTGTATCGAGCCTGCAGACCCAAAACAACATCGACATTAGCAAGACCAAAGTCTCCGTCGAGTATCAATACTTTCAGCCCCATTCGTTGTGCTGCCATGGCAAGATTGACACTGGTGATGGTTTTGCCCACTCCACCTTTTCCACTGGTTACAGATATGACGCGAGTCTTTGATTTTTTTCGATTTGGTTTTGTTTTATCGCTTTTTGTCATATTCATACTTAGACGAGTCAAGTTTCTCTCCATTTATTACAGTCCAAAGATGCGCTCGATGACGCGTTCACGGGTTGCCTTTTCAAAGTCACCAGGAATTTTCTGGCCGGAAGAAAAATAGCCAAGTGGTACCGACCACTTGTGAGACAGGTTATAAATTTCGCCGTAAGTCCAGCTTTCATCAAGTTTGGTAAACATCAAACTTTCTAATCCTAGTTGAGAGAAATTTCTAACGGCACGATCTAATTGAGACTGCCTCTCTGTAACGGTTAGAGTTAAATGAAAGTTAATAGGCAAAGATAGCTCAGTAAGAGCTGAAAGATCGTTGATCTCACTTGGATCCTTTGGATTTCGTCCGGCTGTATCAATAAGAGCAACTTCAGTGTTTCTGTGTTGGAGAAGTTTCCCTTCAAGTTCGTTTGGATCACTGATTGTTTCAAAGGGAATATCGAGAATTTTGGCATAAACTCTCAGTTGATCAGAGGCCGCTACCCTTTGATTATCGAATGAAACGATTAGAACCTTTGCATTCTCATTTTTTTTATAATGAGCAGCGATTTTAGCGAGAAGAGTTGTTTTACCTGAACCCGATGGCCCAATAAATGCATGGAGAGCTGTGTTGCCGGCAATAATATTCCAGCGTGGAGCGATGATAATGCGTTTTAGCATCCAACGCATGGCGTGTGATTTATAGAATTCTTCAGGATTTTCAAAGTCACCGTGCTCTTCAGGTTCAGGAATAGACTTAAGGAATTTAAGAAGCTCTGCTATATGTTCTTGTTCAAGACCCATGAGCTTTAAATGCTGATAAAGAGGAACTAAAACCTTCGGTAGATCACTGATCGCCGTACCTTCAGATGTTCTCAGGTATTCTGAGAACAAAAGCCTCAGCTCATGTAGACCACTTTCTATCGACTGTATTCTATCTTTGCTAACGAGTCGATCACTCATCGAATTGAGTTTCATGTCTATTGTGTCGATTTTCTCCTCAAGACCTCTTAATTGATGATGGGAGGGTCCTTTTGATGCTCCCATTGACTTTGACTCTGGAACGGCAGCTCTGACCTCGACGATCTTACTACCATTCTCATCGATCTTTTTCTCGTTGGTAGACAATATCACCGCTTCGCTGCCAAACTCTTGTTTGACAGCCAACATGGCTTCTTTCATAGAAAAGCCTTCAAAGGTTTTGACAAGCATGTTTTATCTCCGTTAAAGGGTGACAATCGAAATATTTTTTGTTTGTACATCTTGTGGTATCTCGTCAAAGGCAAGCACGACAAGACCTGGAATAAATCTGTTAACGATTCTTTTGAGATCAGAACGTAGTCTCGAACCACACATTAAAACTGGTACTGTTCCGGTACTATCAAAGGCGCGCATCGACTCGGCTATATTGTTTAAAAGCTGCTGAGCGAGCTGTGGATCAATGTTAAGAGAGGTTTGACCATCCTCATGTTGCTGAAGGCCAGATACAAGTAAGTCTTCAACAGCTCTATCTAAGCTGACAACAAACAGCTGATTATCCGGAGATAAGTATCTTCTTACGATACTGCGACCGAGGGCAATTCTAACGTAGCGAGCGAGAGCGTCTGGATGACGAATGGTTTTGGCGTGATCAGCAAGTGTTTCAAAAATAGTGAGAAGATCTCTAATGCTGACTCCTTCAGAAAGAAGGTTCTGTAGTATTTTTACAACATCGCCAAGAGTCAAGCGGTCGGCTGCGATGACTTCTTCGACAACTTTCGGATTTTGTTCTTTAAGGCTATCAATAAGATGTTGAACGTCTTGTCTGGAAATAAGATCAGGAGCATGCTCTTGAATGACCTTTGTTAGATGGGTGACGACGACTGTTGAGCAATTGACAACCGTGTATCCTCTGAAAGTTGCTTCATCTTTTTGGCTCGATTTGATCCAAACTGCATCAAGGTTGTAGGCAGGCTCTTTGGTAGCAATACCAGTAACCGGATCGATGATATCCTCTGGTGCCATGGCAAGAAGATAATCGACCATTAGGTGGCCGGTGGCGATCGGATTACCTTTTAGAAGGATCTGATATTCTCCTGGTTTAAGTTGAACGTTATCTCTGACCATGACCATGGGTACAATGATTCCTAAATCTTGTGCAAACTGTTTTCTGGTAGAAACTATTCTTTCGAGAATTTCCCCATCCTGTTGAGAATCAACCAATGGAATGAGACCCACACCTACTTCAAGTGCAAGTGTATCGACATGTAAAAGCGTTTCTATCGATTCCTGACTTCCTAGTTCTTTATGGGCTTCTTCTTCGCTTATTTCGTTTAACTCAGCCTTGGCTTTAACATTGCGAGCGTAGCGTCCGATTAAAAAGAATCCTACCGCTAAAAAGCTAAACGGTAAGGTTGGAAACCCAGGGATAATCGCTAGGATGGCGAGCATTGCCGAGCAGATAAAAATCGCTTTCGGATTGAAAAAGATCTGATCGGCCATTTCTTCAGAGAGACCATTGACACTTGTTGCGCGCGTAACAACAATACCGGCAGCAACCGAGATGATAAGGGCTGGAATTTGAGAGACAAGCCCATCACCAACGGTTAAAAGAGTAAATTTCTGGGCCGCATCAGCAAAGCTCATATCATACTGAAGAACGCCTACGATAAGCCCAAAGACGATATTGATGGCTGTTATGATAATACCAGCGATGGCATCACCACGTACAAACTTTGAGGCACCATCCATGGCTCCGTAAAAGTCGGCTTCTTTTTCAATCTTTTGGCGTTTTGATTTGGCCTCTTCTCTATCGATAATGCCGGCGTTCATTTCAGCATCGATTGACATCTGTTTACCAGGCATAGCATCCAAGGTGAAACGGGCACCCACTTCCGCGACCCGGCCGGCACCTTTGGTGATAACAACAAAGTTGATGATCACAAGAATCGTGAAGATCACAAAACCAACGAAATAGTTACCACCAACGACAAAAGAGCCAAATGATCGAATGACGTTGCTGACTTCACCGGATGCGCCATTTAAAAGAATACTTCGTGTCGTGGCCACGTTAAGTGACAGTCTGAAAAGAGTTGTTAAGAGAAGGAGTGTTGGAAAAGTCGAAAAATTAAGGGGCTCTTTAACGTAAATTGAAACGAGTAGGACTAAAATCCCTAGCGAAATGGAAACGCTAAGAAGCACATCAAGGAAAAAAGGAGGCAGAGGAATGATCATCATGAAGATCATTGCAATGAGAGCAATAGCGAATTGTACATCAGGGGATTTAATCGCCGTTGCCAACGGCGATCCGCTAATTGACGAAACTGCTTTTACATTAGATTGTGCCATTTTCGTTTACTTCGTTAGATTCTGTTTGCGTTTGGGAGCCGTAGTTAACACCTTTTAGTTTGAAAACATAACGTATGACTTCTGAGACGGCTTTGTAGAGAGATTCCGGAATTTCTTGGCCGACCTCCAAAATTTTATAGAGTGTACGGGCTAGTGGCTTATTTTCAACCATGGGAATATCGTTTTCCTTTGCTGCTTCTTTCATTCTTTGAGCAAGAAAGTCGACCCCTTTTGCAACAACGATCGGTGCAGCCATGCCGATTTCGTACTTAAGAGCGACTGCGAAGTGAGTTGGGTTGGTGATAACAACGGTGGCCTGTTTGGTTTGTTCAATCATTTGTCGATTGACGATTTCGCGTTGCATTCGCCGCATACGGTTTTTAACATGAGGATCAATCTCACGTTTTTTGAATTCGTCTTTGACTTCCTTTTTAGTCATCTTCATCTTGTTTTCAAGGGTGATGAAGTTATACATATAGTCAGCACCTGCAATGAGCAGGAGGAGGCCAGCCACCGCCCAAAAAAGACTGCGTGTAATATTTGCCCAGTAGTCCCAGCTTTCAACAAGCCCTAGGTTGATAAGACCAGGCGTGACGTACCATTCACTTTTCAAGATTAGGTAAGAAACAATACCAACGGCAGTCATTTTGCCGACTCCCTTAAAAAGCTCCATGGCCGCTTGACCGCTAACCATTCTGGCGATTCCTTTAAGCAGATTGAACTTTTGAAAATTGGGAGCAAGACGCTTCCATGAGAAGTTAAGTTTTGTCTGCGTAAAGGTAGAAAAAGAGGCAATGACTGTCGTTAGAGCGAAAAGGGGAAGAATTAAAACAATGAACCCACCCCACACTGAGTTTATGTAGGAAAGGACGTTTTTTTGAGTCACTTGAAACTGACCAAGACTTTGAAATTGCGTGACAAAGAGTCTTTCTAGTTCCTTGGTAAAATGCTGGGCGAAATAGGTCACAAAAATAATCGAACTGACAAGCACAAAGACCGACGTGAACTCACGCGAGTGAGCGACTTCGCCCTTTTCTCGAAACTCCTGGCGACGTTCGTCGCTAGGGTCTTCGGTTTTTTCTTGGCCATCTTCGTTCTCTTGCGCCATCTAAATACCTTTTAAGGGGTTAAACCACGTATGGCTGAAAAAATTCTAATCCCTGAATCATAAAAATGTTGACTTAAGAATCCTTCAAAGTATGGAATCGTTGCTAAGTAAATGAGGAGTCCAACAAAGAAACTCACTGGAAAACTCATAATGAAAACGTTCATCTGCGGCACGGTTCGGGCGATCAGGCCAAGAGCGGCCATCGTAAACAAAAGAGCGACAATCATTGGTGTGGCAAGCTTCAAGGCGATTGAAAAAACTCCGGCTGTAATACTAATGAAAAAAGCGCCAAGCTGTTCATTCGGCACCGCTGCACCAGCTGGAATGAGCACAAAAGTTTCAGAAATTGCCTTTAAAAAAATATGATGAAGACTGAGAGATAAAAAAAGTAGTATGACAATTGAACGGTGAAGTGCACTGAACGGATCTGGAGCTGCTTCAGCGTCAGGAAGAAAAAGGTTTGCTGTACCAAAACCCATTTGATATCCGACCAGACCGGCTGCAACGACAATCCCATCAAACATCATTTTGGCGGTAAACCCGACCGTAAAGCCAATAACGATTTCTTTGATGACCAAAACAAAAAAGGCCATCAGGCTGATATTGAAGTTGGGCCCCCAATCGGGACTCACCAAGGGAAAAATCCCTGCGGCTATTGCTACCGACATGAGAATTCTGACTCTTAGGGGGTTGGTTCTGTCACCGAAAAGGGGAAGCGCAAACAAAAGAGCGCTCACTCTTATAAAAATAAGAGAGGCCATCAGTAGGTTTTCAATTGACATGCCAAGCATATATTTCTCTTATTTGGTGACCATGGCTATGCTCTTAATAATGTTTGAGGTAAAGATCACCATTGTCTTAAGTATCCAGGGTCCGGCAACGAGAAGCGCAATCGACATTGCGATAATTTTGGGAATAAAAGATAACGTCTGTTCATTGATTTGGGTGGCTGCCTGAAAAACCGAAATAATTAGACCCATAACCATGGTTGCAAGGAGAGCTGGTGCGGCAACTTTCATGGCCACCATGATAGATTGCGAAGTGAGATCGATAACTGTTTGTGAGGTCATAATAATACCCTTCTCTTTCTAAAAAGCATTGAAACTTCTGACAACAGAGCTCACCACCAAAGACCACCCGTCGACGAGGACGAAAAGAACCAGCTTAAACGGCAAGGACACAACCGTCGGTGGAAGCATCATCATCCCCATTGCCATAAGCACGGAGCTAATCACCATGTCGATGATCAAAAACGGTATGTAGACAAGAAATCCCATTTGAAATGCTGTTTTTAGTTCGCTCACCATAAATGCTGGGATAAGACTTGACATCGGTACATCTTCGGGGGCATTTGGTTTATCGATACCCGCGATATTTAAAAAGAGTGAAAGATCATCTTCCCTTGTTTCCGCTAAAAGAAATTTTCTTATGGGAACCGAAAGCGCATCGATTGCTTCTTGTTGGGTAATCTTTTTCTCAATATAAGGCTCATAGGCTTGTTCTTTTACTTGGTCTATGACAGGAGACATGGTGAAAAATGTTAAAAACAGTGCTAGACCTAAAATAACCTGATTAGGAGGCAAGGTCGGGCTGCCCAAGGCTTGTCTGACAAAAGTCAAAACAATCAAAATCCGCGTGAATGATGTCATCATGAGAATGATAGCGGGTGCGACTGAGAGTATTGTCAGAAGTGCAACTATTTTGATTGCTGGGACGACGTCTTCAGGGTTGTCAGTTTCGGAAAGATCAACTTTTAAGGTCGGTACCTTAACTTGCGAGAAGGCGATTTCAGAAAAAATTGAAATACCTAAACTCGTAACCACAAGAGCCAGTAGCACAATAGCTACTGACTTTCTTAAAGTTCTCTGTTTGAATAATTCGGTCATTGCTCAATCTATATTTGGTAAATTTTTTAGTTTTTCTCTAATTAGCTTCGTTACATCTTCAATTGATTTTGTTGTGTCCTGGGCTTTTGGCGTTGATTGCCGAGATTGTTTAGTAGGACTTTTTTGCTGTCGAATGCCTTCGTCACTGATCGAAACATTGATTCGATTTGACTCTTCCGTTGGGCTGTTAGTTATTTTTTCTTGGTTTTTTTTCTTTTGGCTTTCTGAAAGAGCAGTAAGAAGTGAACTTTTCTGTTCAGAAAATTTACTGTGACTAGATTTCTGAGGTGACGCTTTTAAGCTTTTTCGCTGCGATGCATTTGGTGCTGTTACTTGAGCGACGGTCTGCTTTTGTCGTAAAGCGGGCTGCTGGAAATTATGTTGAAAGCTAGGTGAAGAAGACTTTTCGTTTATTTTTGTAATGAGACTAACCTGATCCGGTGAAATAGCAATAAGAACCTGCTCATTGCCAACCTGAATAAGAGAGAGTTTTTGTTTGGCTGCCACGGGAAGACTGCTAAGTAGTTTCATGTTGACGATTTCTTCGCCATTTTCAAAGCGGACACGACTTTTTCTTATGATTGGCTTTAATAGAAAGCTGAAAATCAAAATAGCAAACATGACTCCGAAGAATAGTGCGATGTTGATAATGTGATCTTTGATTTCGAAACTTCCCGTCTTTGGTAGGGAAGTCGCTTGCGCTGGAAGTGAGGCGTTTTTTCTATCTTCGAGCTTGTCTGCAAGTGCAGGGTCTTCCAGTTTTTGAGCATCTTGGGTTTTTTCAGCAATTAAATTTTCTTCATGAAACTCTTTTGACGACTTCAGGTTTGAGGGCTTTGGTTTTTTTTGAGCCACTTGCTTTGATGCTTTGTAAACAGCTCTATGATCTGTTGTAATCACAAGTCGTTTATCTAAAATGGCAACTTCCGACGCTTCTTTTACGATGCTAGCTGCTTCAGATAGAAACATTCTGACGGCTGATTTTTGCGGATTGATCTGAAGGACGACAATTTTTTTGACGATCGGGCTATTGCCATCAAAAAACTTACCAGGCTCTGGTGCGATGGAACCTGGTAACTCGATTTGCATAAATGTGCCGTGAGCTTCTAATTTTGGTTTACTTTTCCAATTTGGCTTTTCTGAAAGACGAATGGTGACAACAGACATTTTTTCACTGGATTCACCATCTACTAAACCTAGTAAGAGCGTTTTTTCTTTGGCGCTTGCCAGAGAGCTCAAAGCAAATAAGCACAACGTCATAACAATCTGAAAGTGCTGTTGTTTAATCACAGGATTTTCCTCTTTTAGCTAGATTTACTTAGGTCACTGAGACCAAAATTGGACACAACATCGGTCAAACGTACGCCGAACTTTTCATTGACAACAACCACTTCACCCATTGCGACAAGCTTATCGTTGATAAGAATTTCCATGGGTTCCCCGGCAATCTTATCAAGCTCAATGACAGAACCTTGACCTAGTTGCAAAAGGTCGTTGACCAGCATTTTCGTTCTACCGAGTTCAACCGACACTTTTAGGGGAACATCAAGGATCATCTTAAGTTTTGAGTAATCCGTACGAGATGCTTTGCCACCTTCATTACTCTTTGGACTAGCAACGGTTTCTTCTTGGCTGTCGCCAGAAGCTTCCGCTAGTGCTTGCTCAAAATCTGCCCCTAAACCAAAATCGGATGGGCCTAAATCTTCACTCATGTCTCTTCCTCAATTATTTATTCGACTAACGATTCTGTTATTTTTACAGCCCTTTGACCTTTAAGGACTCCTGGTACACATCTGTATTTTGGAATCCCCTCGACGACTAAGTTGAGAGGTTGACTGGCATCATTATCAAGTTGGATGATGTCACCTGGCTGAAGACTAATAAGATCCTGTGCGGAGATCACGGCATCGCCGAGTTTAACTAAACAGTTGGTGTTGGTTTGCATGATTTGCTCTTTAATACGGTGAATCCAAATATAATCCACCTCAAGCTGCTCGCTTTGAAATCCAACTGACAATTTAGATTTGATTGGTTCTAATGTGGCATAAGGAATAACAATTTTAATTGTTCCAGAGACTTTTTCTAATTCGACGTCAAATGTTGTTGCGATGACGACATCAGACGGGGGCACGACTGCGACAAACTGAGGATTGATTTCCGTCCTGCTATAACCAATCTTAAGCGGATAAACAGGCTCCCAAGCCTTTTCAAGATCATCAATCGCCGATAGGACGACGCGGCGGGCAATTTTAATTTCGATTTGAGTAAAGTCTTTACCCTCGATTTTTGTGTAAGGAACATCGTTACCGCCAAAAAAACTATCTACCAGAGCGTAGAGAAGTTTTGACTCAATCACCATCACAGCCGCCCCGCGCAGCGGATCAAGCCTAAGAATATTGAGGCAAGATGGTAGCGGCAAAGAGTTCATAAATTCGGAAAATTTTAGCGGGCCAGTTGAATTAACACTTAGGTTGGCCATTTTCCTAAGGGCATTTGAAAGAGTGACCCGGAAGAGTCGAATAAAGCGATCATGG
The DNA here is from genome assembly GCA_964490675.1 of uncultured Oligoflexales bacterium. Lineage (GTDB taxonomy): Bacteria > Bdellovibrionota_B > Oligoflexia > Oligoflexales > JAWKNZ01 > CAZBDM01. The sequence continues at coordinate 3,006 of CAZBDM010000012.1, read as the reverse complement.
ATAATATCAAGCGTTGGCATTCGACCACGAATAATACGATCTTGGTTGGCAAGGTCATACTGGACGACTCCGCCATTATCTTCACCAGAGTCCATTCCCATATCGTCTGAATCAACTCGGTTGTCAGATACCGCAGATAATAACGCATCCACTTCGTTTTGTGATAACACCTGATTCACGCAAATACCTCTCAAGGGCAGTGACAAAGACGTTTGCCACCACAAGAAATCAACTGTTGGTTTCTATTTTTGATTGAAAAAAGATTTATATAAAAAGCATCTAAGCTTTTATTACTCTATGAGCATATCGGTGATGTAAACGGCTTCCACCTTACGGTCCATGTATTGATTAATACGGTTAAGCATTTCTCTGCGAAGCTGATCCTTTCCATCTGGTCCCAACAGAAATTCTCTTGTCTTTTCACTGGCCACTGACAAGACAGCGTCGCGTAATTGAGGAAGTCTTGCTTCAATCTCAGCTTTTTGCGGATCTTCGCCCTTGTACTCTAAAGCGACTTCAAGTCTTATATAGTGGTTCTGGAGAGGGTTCCCTAAGTTTACATGAAAGGGTTTAAATTGATAAGTTGCGCCAAAACGTATGGTTGTGTCTTCTTCTTTCTTGTCATCTTCTTTCGTTTCCCCTTCAGCCGTAGCGCTCGCTTCCCCTTCTTTTTTCGCTTCTCCTCCGGCCGCTCCACCTTCGGCGGCATCTGCGCCTTCGCCAGTTGCTTCTCCTTGAGGGGCCGGCTTTTTGTCATCACCGCCAGACATTAGAAAAAAGGCAGCACCACCGCCACCGGCAAGAAGAACCACTGCTGCTATAATAATGATAAGGAGCTTTCCTTTGCCCTTTTTCGGCTCTGCGCCTTCCTGGTTTTCTTCGTTGTTTTCTTCTTCAGCCATAATTTCCCTCTCTGGTTGTAATTCAAAAGTCGTGCCAATTAAATTCCACTGCTGCTTGTATGGATTAACGACATTTTCTTCGCTTCCTTTGACCCTAGCGATTTTAGGTTTTGATAAGAAGAAGAAAAACAAATCGTGATCTTCTCGACTTGCTCATTACCTTTGTTCGCGCAAGATGTTTGTCGTCAATGGGTAGCTGCCGTCAAAAATCTGGCCCTCTGACAAAATAGTGGCATAAGTTTTTTGACAGTGACTTTTTTCTGACGGGCGATCATTTTTGTGGAGTCGATGCTTCTTTAGTAATAAGATTCCTCCAAAAGGGAGGCTTAATGGTTTTAAAGATGGCGCGAGCCGTTTGCATCGACTTTTTTCTTACTTTGGCTCTAGTGCCTTTAATGACGACAGCCGCTTTCAGCGCGTCACAAAATGAAGCCTCGCTCTTCTTAGACTCAGAGGCGAGGTTAAGGGTCAGTGATCGCCTGGTTAAGCCAGCTTCCAGCAAGCCAATGCTCACTCCACGTCCGGCACTTTTTCAAGAGACCGAGGATCAAGAATCAGGTGAAGAGGATCGCTTTCAAACGAGGACCCTCGGGCTTACTTATTTACGCCTATCGATGACAGGTGAGTTTTACAAAAGCAGCTCTTTGACTCTCGATCTGAGGCCTGATGCGCGCCTATACCGCGGCGAAGAAAATCAGTTAAGAGAGTTTGACAGCCGCAGTGGCGACGTATACCGGCCAGCAACGAAGCTCTATTTTCTCAACACCTACGAACTTAAAAAACAAATCGGTGAGCAGTTCCATCTGTCCTACGGTGTCTTCTCCGATCTAGCACCTTACAGGACAAGCTACGTTCCTGTCTTAATGTTCGGGTTGTTAACCATTTTACCGCAAAAAGTATCTGCTTTAAAAATGTCTTGGTCGCAGCTTTCACTGGGAGCCGACACGACTTCTCAACGAAGATCAGAAGGACTCTCTTATAACCTTTATGGCTTTCAAGGCAGAGAAGATCGCTCTGAGGTCTACGGTGGCGATAAAGAAAGTTTCGATAAGGCCCCTGCAACCGCAGACCCTCATGTCGGAGTTGCTCTTGATGTTGCATGGATCTTGAGTCAAACCCTAGAATTTTCGCTTTTAACAGGACTTGTTGATACGAAAGAAGAAACAGGTCGGGTTAGCGAAACGTTCGTTCAGTTGATCAGTGCTTGGGACACTCTCTTATTCGCTAGAAAAACTCTTCTGACCGTTGACCTTCGCTATGCCAGCGAAAAATGGGACGGTACCCTCGATAAGCCAGAACCCCTCGATCAGTGGAGTAGCTCTATGACTGCCAAATGGTCTGCTTTTCCATCGATTAGCCTTTTCAGTGGGGCGCACTACGGCTTAAGCCAAAGACATCTTAGCTCCAATCGCGAGAAAACGGCTGAAATAACAGGTTACCAAGTCGATCTTGGCTTTCAGTATCAATTTGATCAGTCATTTGAGTACAGCCTATTTGTTAGTCACGAAAGTCGTCAAATTGATCAAGAATCCGGCAAAACAGGTGGCTTTGTAAACGAGGAAAAAGACTTTAAAGAACTAAGAAGGGTGGCACTTGAGTTTCGATATTATTTGTCAAAAGGCGCCTAAGATGGCCTTTCATGCCAGTGGTTTAGTGATTGCATTACTTTTCAGTCTCCCCTATTCGGCTTTAGCGGCGACAAAAGCAGCGCAAAAGACGCCACCGACAGAAGTCGACGTTGGTGCTCGCTTTGACTGTCTTCATAATTTCAACCTGGTTGATGGCTCCACACAAGACTGCATCGCAGTCTCAGGTTTAAGACTTTCTCTCAAGCAAAAACTAGAAGATCAAATGACGGCGTACGTGCGTCTTGATCCTTTTGGAACAGTTTCAGAGAGTCAAGAAGAAAGTCCTTTATCTGAACAAAGGGTCAGTGTGAGAGAGACCGATCTTAACTTTATTGATGACTACGCGATCATCTGGCAACCACGGCCTAGTCTTATGTTGTCCCTTGAGGAGTACGGCGGAGCGACTCAGCTTCCTTCGACAAGTGGCTTGTCTCTCGCGTCACAGCTCGATCATGCTGGCTGGGATCAAACCGCCT
>CAZBDM010000011.1:3740-22257 GCA_964490675.1 uncultured Oligoflexales bacterium | reverse complement strand
TGTCGCAACTTACGATTACGCCTTTGCCTTTAAGCGAGTGGCAGTGCGGTTTTGTGGGCGTTCGCCAAGTTACCAAGAAATGAAAGACTTTAAAGCAACGTCAGATCAAAAAAGTGCTCTGACAGACAAGCTTGATCAGTGTCTTGAGAGTAGCTACTGGAAAGATGAAGCTCTTCACCGCTTAGCTGATCCTAAGATCAGACCTGTCGAAGCGTTAGGTGTCGAAGGTTCGATTGTTTTAGGGGATTATGATTACGACTACAGGCTTTTTAGTTACGCTCTTACTGGCAATCGAGATGCACGTGATCTTCTTCTGGCTGACTATCATGTTCTAGAAGATGGTTCGACCTCAACCAACATGATCCCCTCACTGACCGAACAAGATCTTCCTAATGCCTTTTCAGTGCTTTCGGCAGGACAACCACTGGTGAGAGAAAGACGCAACGGCATGATTACGACACAATGGTTTTTGACGATGTTTTCTATGGGAGCACAGATACCAAGAAACGCTGCTGCCCAGGCTTACCGAGCCTACCTTGGAATGGATATCGCTAAGAGTGAAGGTCTTTTTGCCATTGAAGGAGAGCCAGGTGACTATGACAATAAAGGTGTTGGTGCAGATGGTTGTGCAGGATGCCACAGCACGCTGGATCCGGCTGCGTACGCCTTCACTGCTTACAATGGAACAGCGCGGCGTCAATCGGGAGCTTACAACCCTTCTAGGCCTTATGCCGTCTTAGAAGGTGAAGGCTACCTCTTCGGAGAAGCGGTTACTGATCTTAATGATTGGTCGCGCAAGGCTGCTGATTCTGATGCGTTCAAAATTGCTACGGTCAGGATGTTTTTTGAATATGCTCTCGATCGTAAATTAAAAGACGAGGATCAAGAAGTTTTTGAAAAGTTATGGCGTGAATTTCCACAGGACAACTACTCAGCTAACACACTGATCAGAAAAATCATATTAACTGACGCATTTGGGAAGCTCTAAGATGAAGATTAATATCATTACAATACTTGTCATGTCGATTCTTCTTCACGGCTGTTTAAAGCCTAAAAAGAAAACGAAACGATCTGGTGATCAGCAAAGCCAGACAGAAGATGTTGAAAAGGATCCTTCTCCAAAAGACCAACCAATCGTTGATGAACAGTCAGGTCCACAACCACAAAGTGAAGCGCCTTCTCAGTTGGCTCTTACTTCAGAAAATGTCATGTGGAAAAGACAGAAGGCTTTAGAGAATGATTTGGCTGCTGCTTTAGAGTTGGATAAAAGTCAACTCTGTAATGAACTCGGGCTTTATTCCTGTACGGAAGCTGTCCATATCGTTGCTCTCGGCGGGCATAATCCAATCAGAGATGCGCAATATGAACCTTCAGCTTCACCGACATCGACAACACCGATTGCCATTGAACGTCTTGCCTTATCAGCATGTCAGAAACGAGTCGAAAGCGACAAAGAGGGTAGCGCGATTGTCTTTAAACATATCACTCTATCCGGCAATACTGGAGAAATTTCACAGGATCAGGCCAAAAAGCAGTTTAATGAACTCTACCAGAGACTTTTAAATCGAGATGCCGAAGAGAGTGAGTTAATGAGTTCCATCGCTCTCCTTAAGGATCCAAGCGGTCAGAATTATGCGTCTTCTGACTTCGCTTTATTGGCTTGCTTTAGCGTCGCAACACATATTGAATTTTTATTTTACTAAACAGAAAGGAAGTGGTCGTGGCTGGTCATAAACTTAAAAAAAATCGTCGTCAAGCCTTAAAGCTTGGACTTGGAGCAATGGGTGGAGCCGCTTTTTCTTCAGCAATACCTTTTCAAAAAGCACTGTCTCAAGCTGATGAAACTAAGTTCCTTTTTGTTATTACTGCAACAGGTGGTGGCAACATTATCGATAGCTTTCTACCCATTTTGGAGAGTGAGTCGGGCAATGCTAACTTAAACACTTATTCTGCTGCTCAAATCTTTCAGCCAAACGGATCAAATATTCGCTGTGTGAGAAAGCTTGATAACCGACTTGGTAGTCTTCCAATCGGTTCGACAGCAGACGGTATGGTAGACCTTCTCAGTAATCATTATCAAGACATGGCCGTCCTTTGCCATGAAGTGAGCAGTGTTAATCATGAAGTGGCACAAAGAAGAGCGATTACTGGTGACAATGTTAATGGCAATAAAACAATCATGGAGGCCGTCGCCGAGAAATATGGGTCACAACTTATGCTACCAAACTGTAATATGGCAACTGCGGGTTATACCTTTACAGGTGGTAGCAAATCACTGGCGTCTTATGCACTCTCTCAAAAAATTACAGATCCCGTGTTATTCCCCTTTGCGACTCATAGTTCAAAAGGTTTAAAAAACTTACCCAATGAAAGTATGATCTCTCATGCAAGATCGATTAGAGAAAAGATGGAAGCTTCTTCAGCGTATATGCAGCGGTTTTCTAAGGCTGATCTTATAAAGAAATATCTTGAGTTGAGAGGTTCGGTTAAAGCGATTGAAGAAGCGAATCTCATCGATAAGTTAATCATCGTCCCCAACGCTCCTTCAGCAGCTCCAATCGAAGAGTATGGTCTCAAAACTTCAGAATCGTTTAATGAACTCTTGCAGTATTTTCCCAACATGCTCAGCGATGAACTGCAGTCGCAGGCAGCCCTTGGCTTTCTTCTCGCAAAGCACAATGTATCAAGCAGCATTACTATCGGTTTGAATTTCAATATTGAACTGCAGGGAACCAGGCTTCTGAGTCCTCCGCTTGCTTTTGATTATTCACATACCGATCATAGAGCTGCACAAAATAGCATGTGGGCAAGAATCAGCAGCGTTGCTGATGGTCTTATCAGACTGCTTAAAAATACCGACTATAAAGACAATCCAGCACTAGGAAAGCTATGGGATAGAAGTCTTGTCTACATTGCCAGCGATTTTGGACGAGACAAGGAGATTCCTCAAAGTGGAGGCAGTGGTCACCATGTCAATAATGGTTCTGTTCTAATCTCACCTCTCTTAAATGGTAATCGCGTCTATGGTGGGGTGAATACACAAAATGGCATCACCGATGGCTTTGATCCGTCCACCGGCACTCGTACAGTTAATAGCAATGCTTTAAGAGAAGAGCATGTATACAGTACGATTGCCCAGGCTATGGGTGTGTCTTTTTCTAAGAGAACGGACATGAAAGCTGTTGTCAAAGCTTAGCCGATCACTTACAGGTCGAGGCGAATCGTTTTCCAGGTGTCAACTCGAAGCCTACTTCCGCATCGATACCGTCTTCTACTGGGATGGGTTTGAAGACTTCTCGGTAATCGATGGGATCGTGAGGGGGAATCTCTTCTTCGATACCCTCTAATTCTAGAAAGCTGGTCAGCGTAAGGGGCGCAGTATCAATTCCAGGTGGAGCAGCAGCAACGTCAGTGTACAGTGGATGCATGCTGTCGTATGGAGCTGGCTTATGTGGGTTGAGTGCAATGTGGAAATGATTTCTATGAGCATAGTTGAATTCAGGACCTAATACCGTTGAAAAATAGTTACAAAAGTGATCGCGGACTTTTCTAAGCCAGACCGTTGTGGCTGCGCTATAGCTATTCTTCTTGTATTCAAGTAACGTATGCCATTTGCCAGTATCTTTGTGCTTGACTCTTGAAATATCCATCGCTGAGCAATAAGCGTGACGGCTCCAGCGGTTTGTTCCCGAAACTTTAGTTTTGCGGCAAAGGCTCGAAACATTCAGGCCGGAGACTTTTAACTCGTTACTATTAAGTCCTGAGAAGGCTGCATTGACGGCCTTTGCGAAATCAAGATTAATATTGATATAGTCGTAGCGGTTACTGTCATGAAGAATTTCTAAGTTATGATAATTTTTAATTTTTAGCTTAACAGTTTTTCCTGAAAAGTGAATATTGCTTCTCCGATATACTTTAAATTCACTGCTGTCATTACATTGATTCATTAACGTTAGATACTCTAAGTTATAGGTATTCCACTGGGCTCTCATCGCAGATTCTGAATCAGCATGTCTGGCGGCGTAGTGACCTTCGATCTCTTCATTCATTTCTCGGCATTTTTCTCGGACTTGCGCTTCAATTGTTCCGTTTCGACAGGATAAAGGTGCTTCGCAATTCTTCATCTCAGGTACAATATTGACATTGTTACCAATCGACCGACCATTGGTACGGCCGGAAAGCTTTCTAAGGTTAATGACAGTGATATTAAATGCTGATGCTTTGCTTCGGTCTTTTTTGTCCCAGTAGAGATGAACTTGAATAATCCCTGATTGACTCGGTTTGATCGGAAGAATAAAGATGTCTGCATCCTTTTTTTCGATTCCTTCATTGGTGATCTCATCAGGGATTCTACATAAGGTATATTTTTCGTTAGGAACATCTAAGTAGTCTTCATGCTTCTGAGCGTTGCCGCCTTTTTTTAGTTTTTTGACTTGAACTTGCGTCGGGAAGACTGGGACCGAATCGGAGGCGCCTGGTAGGTACTGACAACTACCGTTCCGTTCGATGGCGTAATACTGTCTGTCATCAATCTTAGAAAAATCGTCTGGTAGGGGAAGAATATAAGACTGCATTTGGTCTTCAAGGTTTTCGCTATCGACCATACTAGTATTGGCAATATCTCTAAACTCTTCATTCGATAGGTCTACGGTCTCGCCAGAAAGAATATTAATTTTTCTTGGGTAAGCCTTTAGAATACCTTTTTGCATAGCCTTTATTTTTAGATAGAAAAGTCCACCTGGGGAATAGGCTTCATGAAGCTCACCGCTATATCCATCGCCATCGCGGTTGATGGCAATGTCTCCAGACCACCTAGAAGAGGGGTGTTCAGAAGAAAAGATTTCACCATAAGTCGTCGTTGGTCGTGAATCGATAAAGATACCAACATCGACAAGTCCGGTTTTATTTCCGTCGAATTTGTCTTCGTGTAATGCGCTGATACTATTTGCTTCTTCGTACTGACAAGACTGAGTAAGCAAAAGTATAAGGGCGGTAAAAATGGGTAGTAACTTCAACATCAACAAAATTCCGCATCAACAACATCTCTCTAAACATCGGTAATTTCGACAAAAACTACATAGATAAGGCTGTAATTACATGTTTTTACTGAGGAATTGGCAAAATGTCTTTTTGCAAACTTTTACAGATTCTTACCACCAAAAGTGTCGATAAGTCGGTGGGTTAGGCTGCTGATTTAGATTTCTTTCTATTCGCTTTTGGCTTTGGGCGCTCAATCTTGCCGTTTGCGAACACTTTGTTGAGGGCGTTAAACGCTGCAATGCGATAGCCTTCTGTTAAGGTAGGATAATTAAATACCATTTCGATGATATCTTGGGCGTGGCCGCCTTTTAACATTAAAGCTTGGCCGATGTGAATGAGGTTACAAGCATCAGCGCCAGCGATATGGATGCCGAGGATTGACTGATCTTCTCTATCGATGAGAATTTTTAAGAGACCTTCCGAGTCACCGCGGATATATCCACGAGCGATCTCTCGGTAGTGCGCACGACCGACCACATAAGGGCGCTCCTCCTTAACGAGCTCTTCTTCTGTCTTACCGACCATAGACAGTTCAGGGATCGTGTAAACACCATAAGGAAAGACTTTTGGAAAGTCGGCAATAGATGCTCCGAATGCCTTGCAAGAAACATGTCTTCCTTGCGCTGAAGAAGTTGCTGCAAGGGCAGGAGAGCCAATGACATCACCGGCAGCATAAATATTGGGGATATTGGTTTGAAAGTTCTCATTTACTTTTATGTAACCACGTTCGTTAAGCTCTATCCCGATTCTTTCAAGTCCAAGGTGTTTTGTTTGTGGAAGACGCCCGGCGCAAAAAAAGAAGCAGTCGGTTGTCAAAGAATCGTCACCGCAATCAAAGTGAACCTTCGGTCCTTCCACTCTGATATTGTCGACTTTGTTGCCAAGCAGGAATTTAATCCCTCTTTTTTGCATTGAGCCGCTAAGCTCTTGGATGATTTCGCGATCAAAAAATCGCATAATATCTGATCTTTGATCAATAACTGTAACCTCAATACCGAGCGCATCAAAAATACATGCGTACTCGCAACCAATAACTCCAGCTCCAAAGATAACTAAAGATCTCGGGAATTGATCTAGGGTTAATATTTCGTCTGCATCAACAATACGCCAACCGTCAAAGGGGACATTGTCAGGGCGGCGTGGTCTTGAGCCAGTGGCAATGAGAATGTTCTTGGCGCTAATAATGTTGACTTCGTCGTTGGAATGACGAATACGTACACTTTTTGCTGACTCGATCTGACCGAAGCCTCTTATGGTTTCGATGCCGTTTCTTGCTAAAAAACCCTCGACAACGAGCTGTTCTTGCTGAGACACGGTGCGACTACGATCGAGAAGTTTTCCTGCCTGTAGGTCATCAATGATGCGATCAACCCAGTGTTGACCAGCATGGTGCTTAATGCTGTGAATGGTTTCAAGCGTTTCGCGCAAAGTTTTCGAAGGGAGAGTCCCCCAGTGGATCCAAGCTCCGCCGAGTTTACTGTCTGATGCTTCGATAACGCAGACTTTCTTTTTGAGTTTGGCTGCTTGTACGGCAGCATGAATGCCAGCTGGTCCGCTGCCAATAACAGCTAAATCATAATCGTATCTCGCATCATTTTTATTTTCAGTCATCATAAAATCCCCTTCTTTCTATGTGTCGTAAAATAAAGAAGAGGACTAAAGAGGTTGGATTTTTATATATCTTTAAGAAAAGCAAAAATTTCTGTAATCACCGTAAACTAAGGACCTTGATTTTGTGATCAAATCCCTTTTGATGGCGGCTTCTTTGGATGGTAAAGAAACTAGGATAAGACATTTTTTGATATTTCTTTAGCGGTCCATAAATAATCCAGCCCCGATAGCTCTGACGCAACCTTCTAAAAGTAAATTGGATGGCCGTTAACTTAAGGGTTCGCTTATTCAAGTGAATGATCAGCTGATCAGAGCGAGGGTCGAAGGGATTTTCTAATGAGGTCGAAGCAAACAGTCTGAATTCGGTCTTACTTGGAGTCAGCTGATAAACATTTGAGTATGTAGTGATCAAATGGGGTAAACGTAAATAGTAATCGAGTGAATAAAAATAAAGCTTGTCGAGATAGCTAAGCCCTTCGTTTGTCGGATAATAAGGTTCGCTAACAGCTAACTTCACCTTGTTGTTTTTACCAAAATGATACTGTGAAGAGGAATTAGATAGTGAAACACTTAGTGTTTGGATCTGATCATCAAGTGGTGTTAGCATGTACGTCCAGATTGAGGACCATTGATCTTCTAGCTCAAAATGACCACCAAAGGATTTTTTAAAGTACTTACGTTGATAGCTACTCAGGTTCTTTAAGGCGACATTACGGTTTGCTTCTGTAAGAGCACCTTTTTCTTTTCTTTGCAACTGGACTGGGGTGTATGGCCAAGAAATAAGATCAGGTATCTTATCGATGATACTCTTTAACATTGTTTTCCCCCTTAATTTGATGTTGAAATTGTGACATAGAATGTACACCAGGTAAAGTACGTCGATCACTTCAGAAATTTTGAAATAATTACGTTTCTATACGATTAAATGCATATGTCTTTAGGGTTTAGGTGCCCCTTTAACACTATGAAATGAAATACAAAATATTGATTTTATTAAATTGTTTTAAGAAGTCTAAGGGTCAGCCTTGATAAGGCCGAACTCCTCCTAATACCTCAATGCTTGGGGTAGGGGTTAGGGATCACGAGCAATGAATTATTTTAAATGGGTCTTAATCGGTGTTCTATTGATTTCGGCCTGTCAAAAAAAGAAAAGCGGTGGAGGTAGTGAAGAGCCTTCTATCGTGCCAAATAGTGAAATCCCACGATCTCCTCATCAATCCATAGAACACGGCGAAGATCCCACTGTACCTGAAGCGCCAACAGAAGAAGTTGAAGAGCTCATTGAGGGCGAAGGTTTTCCTCTAACAAGAGTTTCTCCGGAACAACTTTCAAAAAATTTAAAAGCGGTTCTTGGTCTTGAATACAGTGGCTTTGACAACTATGCCGGACAAAGAATCGATTACCTCTTATCGCTATACGGGGTGGCGCTTGGTGGCATCGACTTCAACACGGTATCACGTCGCGATTCGTCCACAAAAGCTCAGACTTTACTGGTTGCGAGAGTCATAGCCTGGACAATGGCAGCTGGATCTTTTTATACCGATATTGCGAAGGACGCTTCTAGGCGCTATTTGTTTACGGCTTGCGATCCTTGGTCTGAGTTGCCAGGAAGCCCTGGAGAAGATCAGTGGCACAAACAAATCGAAGAGTTTTTTTGGCGGTTTTATGCGCGTCCGCCAACAGACGAAGAATTATCAGCAGTTAAAGAGACGTTTTTAATCGCTCTCGACCATGAACCTAATCCTGCAGGCGCATGGATTGCCATATTATATGCACTCATCTCATCGCAAGAATTTTGGAATATTTAGGGGACACCTTGGCACAGTATTCACGTCGAAAACTTCTTCAAAGACTTGCTAGCCTTGGCCTGCTAACACCGATATCAGGTGGGCTTTCGCAGTTTCTACCTTTACTTAACTCAAAGGCCCATGGCGAAGGTGGACGTTCGCACCGCTTCTTACAGATCTTTCTCGATGGAGGCTGGGATAGTGCTTTATCTACAGATCCAGTAAACAGCGGCAGCAGTAAAGCGACCAGCGGAGCTTATGAAGCAAGTTATTACAATGGCGACATCAGCAATAGTTACAACTCAGTGAGCGGTAAGTCTAATCTTTTTGTAGGAGCAGGATTAAACAGTGCCATTGCAAGTTTTAGTGCGCTGCCAACGGCATTCATTAATGGCATGTATGTTGAAGTTACGGCTCATGAACTTGCATCAGCGTACATGCTATCCGGACAACTGAGTCTTTCGCGGTCGCGAGAATACCCAGCTTTCATTGCTTCGATGGCCGATAAAGCAGGTGGCTTTCCGGCCCACGTCGTACTCGGGGGGGCTTTACCGCTCGGCGATACTAAAAAAACTAATCCCCCTTTACAATCGCACGATCTTTCGCAGTTTACCCGCATGTTAGCTGGACCGCGCGCTAAGGACGATCCAGATGATTACGTCATGCAGGATGAAACGATCAATGCAGCTCACTCACTAATTAACAAGTTAAACGACTCTTACCAAAAGAGATTAAAAGCTAACGCTAAAAACAGTCTTTCAGCCTGGATCAGCGCTGAAGCTGGAATCGATACGATCTACAGTAAACGCTACGATCAAACAATTGCTCTCGATTCAGCTCTTCATAGTGATTACAGCACAGGAGGTTCAACGACCAATATGCAGGCAAAGATGGCGGGAAGTTTTTTGATGTTAAGAGAGGGTCTGTCTCGATTTATCACGACCAGATTATCTGGTTTTGATACACACCAGAGTCACATCGCCTCGCATTTACCAGTCATGCAGAATTTTGCCGTGGCACTTAAGCAACTAGTTGATGATTTGCAGGCAACTGACGATCCGGACGATAGTAGTAAAAAATTGTCGCAGACAACGACTATATTGATCACTTCAGAATTTGTCAGAACCCCAAGGTTTAACCTGTCAGCTGGAACTGATCATTGGCAATCAGGATCAGCCATTCTGATGGGGAAAGGTATAGCAGACAATATTGTGGTTGGGGGGACCGACGATCAAGCTGCAGCTAGAGGTTGGAAGGATGGTGGATTCGCCGCTTTTAATGATGAAACGAAATTACTTCCAGATCACTTGGCAGCATCTTTAATGAGACTTCTTGGTTATTACGACGAAGCGGACAAAATCAGTGAGGTTCATTTAAGTGAGCTCTTTAGTTAAAAGTCTTACATTGATGATACTTTGCTGGAGTGTTCTTCCAGCAACGACTGTTATTGCTCATACACAGTCACAGCTTTTTCGTTATCTTTCGATTACGATTAGAGATAGGGGGCCGAGTACGCAGGAAGCCAAAGACTTTTACTACAAGAAAAAAAGCCTTAACCAGTTTATCGATGAATGGCTGGCTTCGGAGGATCATAAACAGCGGGTAAAGCGTTTTTTTAGTGATATGTTTGGTCATTCTCCCTATGTTTTCATCGCAGTTCAGGAGTTTGATCTGATTGAGTATCAAGTGGGTAACGATGGCGCAGATGCTCCTCCATCTGATCTCTCGACCACTGGGGTTTACCATCTTCCGTCATTCGTCAAATCTACCTGCGGGAGTCACCAAACCGTTTCGGCCTGGTGGAGCGATGAGGACATTACCGTCTGCGCAACAGCAGTCAGTAGTTTTATTAGACAATCAACACCTACCGAGCTTAATTGCGCTCTATTGAGTGATACCAATGGGATTGGCCATACGGATTGCGGTTGTGGACCAGACCTCGTTCTTTGCCATCCAAGAAAGTATAAACATAAATCTCGCGTCGCCGTCGCCAATGAAATACAAGATCGAGCCTTGCATGTTTATGACAACGACAAATCTTGGCTTAAGCTATTCGGCTCGAATGAATTTTATGGTGATCGTTGGCTTTACCATCACTATTTGTATCAACAAAAGATTGCAGTGCGCGGCGAGCCACCGACGGCAGCCGAAATGACGACCTTAAAATCGCTACCAGCTCCGACCGGAGATGAAGACTTTTCCAAAGCAGTTGCGACATTCCCATCTGATTTTCCTGTCGCTAACGGTCCCCAAAGAGCCGGAATTGTTACAGCACCGTCTTTTTTAAGGCGTTTTAATAATTTTCGTTCGCGTATTCGTGCATTGACAGAGAACCTTCTCTGTAAAGACGTTGATTCTTCACTTGACCCTTCCGTCGAAGATGCTCCTGATTATGATGCGATGGCACCTTTTTTCAATGATGACTTATCTGCTTTTGATAAGGTTCATGGTGTCAAAGATGGCTGTAAAAACTGTCATATTGCTATGGATAACCATGCTTCGACGTTACTTGGGTGGGTGACAGACGGCTATTTTGAAGGTTGGAGAGAAACGATGCTTTCCAAAGAAGGCTACGTTTTTGGGGAGTCTGGAAATGGGCCGCAGTTTTTAATGGAAGGCTATGTCAATCGTGCCAGTGGTTTTCATACCTGTATGGCAAAAAGAGTCTGGCAGGACTTCACCGGAAACGACTGGTCTTTACTATCTGACAAGGAGAAAGGTTCATTTATTACCTCTTCAAAGAAGGGACCACGCAGCCTCATACGGGATGTTTTAAAGTCGTCAGTTTTACAGGCCCAAAGAACCACTCAGACAACGACCAAAAAAACAATAGTTACAGTCGTTTACGACTTTTATGAAGATGTTAACCCTATCCTCAGTGACTCATGTGCGGGATCGAGTTGTCACTCACAGGGGACTTCTTTAGGAAAGCGTTATGAGTATATTGATAACAAAGAGAACTTTTCGCAGGCTCCGATAAATCGTGTTTTGGATCAATCAATGCCACCAGCAAGTTCTGGGCTCGAGATTTCTGATCTGGAAAGAGAAATCCTAGCCGTTTTTCTCAATCAATGAGCTACATTTTAATTTCATAGAAACGATTGAAGATACGATTGAAAAAAGGTTTTATCTCATCATGAAACTTTGCATCGATACCCGACAGCAAAAACAAGCCAATCTGAAGACTGTAAATATCGACAGGATTATCGTAGTCAAATTGATACTGAGGCGCTTGTGCATCCTTTTTGTCAACAAGTTGGATATTGCCAGAATAGAGTTGACCCTCTAGGTAGTGTAGTCCCTGATTTCCCCAAGTCAATACGGCTTCCTCAAGAAGGTCGTCACGATCGTCAACGTTAATCATAAAGTAACAGTTCGGACTCGCCATCTCTAAAAAGTTAGGATTGCCGACTGGTTTGAGCTGAGAACCCAGTTCCAAAAACTGCGTATAGGTCTCCATAAACTCGATAAGCAGATCATTTTCTTTTTCAAACTTGAAGGCAACAAAACTGCTACCATCTTCTTCCTCGGTTGATCTGACAATTTCTAATGCGATGCTAAAGCGGTTACGAAGAATTTTAATCTTTGCATCACTGCCAGCTGCGATAGCAGAGGGGTCGAAGGCACTATCCGGCGTAAACTTTACAAATGCACCACCCTCACTGATGTCGATGACGTGACCTATATAAGGACCAACTTCAATCTCAACAAGTTCAGATAAGAATACGTTATAGCGGCGATGGACTCTTCTCTCTTTTCCGGAAAGTTGACTTGCTTGCATGTATTTTCCTTGGGTTGAATTCTGTCGGTGATTGTATCGAAAACACTCGTCAATATCAAGATTTCGTAAAGATAGAACTAATCGGTTTTTTATGAAAAATTTGCTGTTAAAATAAATATTCAAACTTCATGGGTCGTTAAAATATGAGAATTCTATTTACCTTTATTTTAACATTATTAAATGTTTCATGCTCACTTTTGTTGACTTCACCTGAAGCGACAGTGAGTAAGGATAGATTAAAAAACTTTCCTACTTCTCACCTCCCCCTCAAAGATAACGTCGACCTCTATTGGAACCAATATATGGTGCCCTTTATTCATGCAAATGATGACGGTGATGCTGCATTTGTTATGGGAATGGTCAATGCTCATCTTCGGCTCGGTCAAATGGAACTCGTCAAAAGAGTAGCGAGTGGCCGGTTGTCCGAACTTGCCGGCCCCTTAGCATCCGATATCGATCATAGCTTGCGCATTATTGGCCTACGTAGAGCTGCCAAAAAACTAGCTGAAAGCCTACCAGAAGATAGTCGATTATGGAGCCAGCGATTTGTTGATGGCATCAACTTTTACATTGACGAGACTCCACAATTGCCGATTGAGTTTGAGCTTTTTCAATTCGAAAAGGAACGATGGACACTTGAAGATGTTATGACCATCGGAAGGCTTGCAGGTGTTGATCTTTCTTGGATGTATTATGCGCAGTTTTTACGGTTAAGAAATAAACCTAATTGGCAACAGGTATGGAATGAGTTTATTAAAGTCGGTCAACAGTCAACGCCATCATTCGCCGATCATAGTCAGCAGCAGTTTTTCGAGATACTCGCATCATTAAGTCGTTCCGGTAGTAATTCTATCGTTATCAGTAAGGATAAGAGCGCAGGAAAAAGCGCTTTGATTGCCAATGATCCTCATCTCGGAATTTTTGCGCCGAATTTTTGGCTTCTACAGGGCCTAAAGTCTCCTTCTTATCACGCTGTCGGAATGTCTATTCCCGGTCTACCTTTTATTGCAGTGGGAAGAAACCCAGATGTTGCCTGGGGAGGGACCAACATGCGATCGATTAGTTCGCATCTTTACGAACTCAATGAGAAGGAGGCACAGGCGGCAAAGGTCTTAAAGGAAACCATCAAGGTCCGCTGGTGGTTTGATAAAGACATTGATATCCGTATTAGCGATAAAGGCCCAATCCTTTCAGATTCGCCTTTTTTCAACTCTCAGAAGCCCCTCGCTCTTGATTGGGTCGGTTATAATAATTCAGACGAGTTGACCAGTTTTCTTCGGGCTTCCCGGTCAAAAAACTGGCAGGAATTTAAAGAGGCGTTTTCAAACTACGCCGTGTCAGGGCAAAATATTCTTTATGCAGATAAAGAAGGAAATATCGCACAACTTCTCGCTTACCGGCAACCCGTCCTTAAGAAGCCGGAAGAAACACTTAAGTTTATAAAAGCAAGCGATAATCCAGTGGTTTCTTACCGTGGACCGCAGAAACTTCCCCATATTTATAATCCCAAGGAGGGTTTTATAGCCTCGGCAAACAACCAGCCTGTCAAAACAGATATTCCGATTGGATTTAGCTTCTCCAGTAATAATCGTATTGAACGTCTCAAAAAGTTCGCAGCGACGAAACAAAAAGTATCGATGAAAGATCTTGAAAAGTGGCAGCAGGATGTCTTTTCAAAGCCTTCATTTGAATTGAAAAATTTACTGACAGGTCGCTGTCCAGATGTTTCTAAAAAGATGAATGAAACATTCCAAAATCTATGGACGACCCTTGCAAGATGGGATGGCCATTATAAGGTAGAGAGTCGTGGTGCCCTCGCTTTTGAAGTCACGGTTGAAGCAATCATATCTGACTTACTAAGTGGAGTAACAGCTGATGAGGAACTGCAAGAAACTCTTGCACGCGGCACGGTTTGGCAAGAAGTCTCTCTTCGCGAGATCAAAAATATGTCTTGTACCCGGCTCGATGCGATTCTTTCAGAAAACCTCAAAGATGCAGCCGAGTCTTTTTCTACTTATGAGAATTGGGGGGATCTCCACCACTTAAAACTGGGCTCCCCCTTGCAAAACTTACCGATGATTGGCGATAGATTTAATGCGCTAGACATTCCTTATCCTGGCAGTCGAGAAACCCTTCTAAAGGCTGCACACGGCATTCATAAGACCAGAAACAATACGACCTATGGTGCGATCTCGCGTCATATTAGTGATCTCTCTGATCCAGATGAAAACTATTTTGTCCTTCTTGGCGGGCAAGATGGATGGCTTAAGAACGATCAAATGAGTAATCAGGTCGATCTTTGGCTTAAGGGTGAGTATATTCACCTGCCCCTTACTCTCGAAGCGGTTAAAAAAGCCTATCCCAACAAAATGAAACTTAAAAAACAGCCTTCAAAGTCCTAGACCAGCGTTGGTAGATTTGTATTCTTTCATACAACGTAGGAAGACCTTCCAGCATAAAAAGCAGAAGACAAGACTACAGACAAGTGCAATGGATGAATAAAACAAATCTTTTTCCTGAAAGAAAAGCTGCGCCGGAAGGTATGCGATACTGGCAATCGGTATGACATAAGTCAAAATAAACTCTACCTTGCCAGGAAAGGCTGACAATGGAAAATTTGCGATACTTGTCAGTGACCAATAACTTTGTTCACCGCTGGTGAGCTTCTCTCCGATAAAGCCGGGAGCAACAACGAGCAAAGCGAGTGCAACCCTAACAGCGACACCCACCAAGATAAATATAAAAAAGGCCATAACTTGATAAACCCCAATAGCTTCACCGGTCTGCGAAAGAAAATAACTTGTCAAAATCAGGTTAATTAATAAGTTGGGGATATTTGAAACAGAAATTTCAGTCGTCGATAAGATTGCTGGAAGAACTTTCACCGGCTTTAAAAGAACATAGTCAAAGTGACCATTCCAGATATTATAGGGAATCGAAAAGAGAGGGTGGACGAAGAAAGTGATAAACAGTTGATGGCTAAGGCCAGTGGCGCTGGCTAAGAGAAAGCCCTGGTTTTTTGTCCAACCTTTGATCTGGCCACCCGCCATATCAAAACCAATGTCCATCGTTATAAAATAGGATGCAAGAAAGAAACTTTCAAAAAGCAGATAAAAAAGAAAATTAGCGCGATAAATCATCATGACCGAAGCACTGATCGAAAAATTTGCTTTAAAAAGCTGCCAGTAGTGCTTCATATTCCTATCGCTTCGAATTTAGAGATTCCGATGTCCCAAACTATTTTTACTAATGCTGTTAAATAAGCAATGACGACGACTGCATTGAGCATCTGACTAAGAAATGTTTCGCTGTCAATCATTCCCGTTAAAGCTAAGTTTGGGAGGCCAATCATAAAGTAAAAAGGCGACCATACAATAATGGCGTGCAGCCAATCCGGTGCCAGATGAACAGGGTAGCTTAGTCCACTTAAAGCAAAGACGCAGGCAGTGTACAGGATTTCTGGTCCCCAAGTTTGAACGATAAAAAAAGCTAGCAGACCGACAAAGACCTTCAGTAAAGTTGCAACAATGAGACTGATCACCAGAGAAACAATATAGATCGAAAGACGCTCGACAGTCATCGTTAAGATGAGATCTTCTTTGAGGATCGGGACTATTAAAAAGATGATTAATACAATCAGTCCAAGGGTAATGTATCTGGTCGTAGAAATTGCCATCGCTCTTGATAAAGCTATCAGGAGATAAGGAAAAGGACGAACCAGAGACGCCGATAGTCGCCCCATACGAATATCAGAACTAATGTTCATGAGCAGTTCATTTTCGTGTAAAATATAGTGAAGACTGGCTGCAATAAAATATCCAACAAGAGCACCTTTAGAAATGCCGGTTTCGACAATACCTGTGCTGTGGGCAGCTAACCAAAACATAAGAATGCCACCGAAAGAAATAGTTTGGCTGACGAGCCTCTGGATCATTGCGGTGCGATAAACAAACTCAATGCCGAAAAACTGGCGATAATAAAGAAGGAATACTTTTGTCATACGAAAACTATTCGCAACGACTCCAGAACTCATTGACTTGTCCCCGCATAGATTTCTGAAAAGATATCTTCAAGAGGTCGTTCACTAATCTTGATATCGACTATTTTGTCAGGTTCGATAGTATGTAAGATAAGCTCTAAAACAGCGGGGCAGTGATTCTTATTCACTGCTATATTAAAGTTTTTGCTGCGTTGGTCTTTTTCGGGTAATAACTCGATCGACTCTTTCAATGAACCGCTCTTATTTAGAGACTCTTTAAGAGCGATTTTACTATGCTCATCTTTAACAACTAGATTGATCTCTCTTTGGCCGCGTATCCTTATATCCATCTGCTCCAAGGCACCATCAAACACACAGCGTCCCTGATTAATAATGACTCTACGACAAAGTTCCTGGATATCCTTGACATAATGACTTGTCAAAATAATGGTGATCTTTTGGCTCTGATTAATCTCTTTCAGAAAATTTCTAATCTGTTTTGCTGCAACAAAATCTAGACCAATGGTTGGTTCGTCAAGGAAGAGAAGTTTCGGTTGATGAAGTATGGAAAGGATCAGCTCCATCTTCATTCTTTCGCCAAGCGATAGTTTTCTTATAGGTGTAAGGAGTTTATCTCTTGCATCAAATAAATTGAGGTATGTATCTAATCTTTCCTGAAAGTCTTGGTCAGAGATTTGATAGATTGCTTGCGAAAGTTTAAAAGAATCAAGAGCTGGCAAATCAGGGTTAAGCTGGTTACGCTGGCCCATAACCATGCCGATTTGTTTGAGGTAATCGATCGGACGTTGCGAAGTATTGAAGCGACCAAAGGCGTCAGCTCGACCAGACGTAGGGGGGATTAACCCGGTAAGCATTTTTAAAGTTGTTGTTTTACCGGCGCCATTGGGACCAAGCAGACCGACAAATTCACCTTTTTTGACAGAAAAATCGAGCGGTCTAACAGCATGAATTTTATAAGACTGACGATTTATTAACGATTCGATGCCACCAAAAAAGCCTGGTCTCTTATTTATAGTTTTATAAGTCTTAGCCAGTTTTTCGACGCTTAAGACAACTTCTTCGCTGGTCATGGTTCTACTTCGCTGATTTGAGGCAGGGGAATTGTGATACCTTGTTGTTTTTTAAGCTCTTCGGCAGCCAATCTCTCGCTTTCGTTCATTGCGTCAGCAAGTTTTTTCTGCCAGAGTTCGAGCTCTTTTTTGGGAGTCTCAGGTGGAACAATAATCGGCTTACCATAATAGACGTAAACCTTAGCAAATGGCTTAGGAAGCTTAAGGCGATCCCAAGTATTAAACTCCCAATACTTTGAAGAGACAGCAGCCATAGGAAGAATGGGTGCTCCAGTACTTCTTGAGAGTTCTATGATACCTCTCTTACAGTAACGTCTTGGACCAACAGACCCATCGACAGTAAAAGCGACGGGAAACCCAGATTTTATTTCTTTGAGCAGGGCAATAAGTGCCGCCCTCCCACCTTTATCTCTGCCATTTTTATTTTGGCTGCCATAGATGACTTTATGGCCGAGCTTCTCAAGGACGAAACCAATCATTCTTCCGCCTCCCGATCGGCTTGCGATCGCCCTTGTTTTACGGCCTATCTGGCTGAGAGACCCCATAATGACGTGTTCATGCCAAAAGGATAAAGCGTAAGACCCGAAAGGGCTCTTTTTGACGGCCAAGTCGCGATTTTCCTCAGCAATTTGAACGTAGCTGTAGCTTGCATAAAACCCACGGACAACCCAATAAAGCAGGTGCATTGCCAATAAATTCGCGAGCTTAGCAAACAAATTTTCCTCCAATCGCAAGACTTATCGAGGCCGATTATCTAAGTCGAATCAGCCTTTGTCAACGAGCGTCTAAAAATTGACGAATCGCCCAATTCTTGGCGTTGAGTTTTCTTCGCGAAACCGATCAAGTAAAATAAAAGAAGAGTCAAACCAAAACCTTTGCTCCTGTCAAAATTGCGACAAGAGGATCTTCAAGCATGGCAACCAATAAATACTCTGGTGCACAAAAAGCAGCCATACTTCTTCTCTCCTTTGGAGAAGAAATTTCAGCGGAAATCTTCAAGCACATGACCGAGTTTGAAATTAAACGTATCGGTAGTGCTATGAGTCGACTCGGCCGCCTCGAACAGGAGATTGTTGATGAAGTCATGCTCGACTTCTACGAAATTCTCCAACAAAACCGTAAGTTCTTTTATGGTGGTAACGACTTCACCAAAAAAGTTATTGGTAACGCATTTAAAGGAGGCGAGGCCGAAGACCTTATCGAACAACTCGCCCTGGGAACCTCCGCG
>CAZBDM010000011.1:2592-3730 GCA_964490675.1 uncultured Oligoflexales bacterium | reverse complement strand
CGCGAACTTAGACTCGCTTGAGCTCATCGACCCAAGAACTCTCTCAACCTTTATACGCAATGAACACCCGCAAACTATCGCGCTTATCTTGGCTCACTTAGATCCGAAAAAATGTGGCGAGACTTTAAAGCTTTTACCAGAAGCTTTACATACCGAGATTATCTTGCGTGTCGCCAACCTCGATGCGGTCGCACCAGAAATAATCGACGAAATTGATGACGTCTTAAGAAACGAAATTCAAGCGATGGGCTCGATCTCTACTCAGAAAATTGGTGGTGTTGAACCAATAGCAGAAATGCTTAACCTTATCGATAAAGCCACCGAAGAACAAATACTCGATAATCTTGAAGAGCGTGATCCAGATCTTGCCGAACAGATCAGACAACTTATGTTCGTCTTTGATGACCTCGTTAAAATCGATGATCGCGGTATTCAAGAGCTTATTAAGAACGTTAATAACGACAAATGGAAAGTGGCCCTCAAAACAGCCTCTGAATCGGTTCGCGATCTTATCTTTAAAAACATGTCAGACCGCGCCGCAACTATGTTAAGAGAAGACATGGAAGCGATGGCAGCCGTCAAGCTCTCGGATGTCGAGAATACTCAATTTGAAGTCGTACAGATTGCTCGTAAGCTTGAGGAAGAGGGTAAGATTATCATTGCTTCCGGTGGTGATTCTGCCTACGTCTAAGCGAAGCCGAAATCAAAACGCTAACGGCGTTAACATCGTCGGCCACTCCTCGCCGTACTCAACATGTACTGTCTCGTCGTGGCCTCCTTGTTGCCTTGCTAGCGTTTTGATTTCGGCTTCGCTCGATTTAATGGTGAACATCGTCGGCCACTCCTCGCCGTACTGAACATGTACTGTCTCGTCGTGGCCTCCTTGTTGCCTTGCTAGCGTTATTGCTCTGTAGCAGGCTGTGGTTGATTACCGAAAGCTTCTTTCAAACCTTCAATGGCTAATGATTCAACCGCTGCTCTGAAGCCGAAGGCCCATTCAATTGCGGTCATATTTAGATATCCTATTTGACCTTTCTTCAGTTTTTCTTGATCAAGAATTTTCACCTCAAAAGTAGGTTCGTAGGCATCAGCCATGTAAGGGAAAGTATTTGTGTAGCTTTCAATCTTCATCGGAGAA
>CAZBDM010000011.1:0-2582 GCA_964490675.1 uncultured Oligoflexales bacterium | reverse complement strand
CCATCATTTCCTAAGCCTTCAGGAGCCGTAGAAATCTCGGTCGTGATGTAAAGGCTGTAGATGATATCCATAATATCGTCTTCGAACTGTCGTCCACCACATGTCTGATAATCATCTGAACCGTCAAGCAGTGCCATTTCTATTTCAAGAAAGTTTTCGCCGTCACAAGATTTGGAAACATCGACCATAAGGTAGTCGTCAACAAGCAGGTTGGCAAAGTGCTCGAGACGATCTTCACTCCACTGAGGGGCCTCTCCGTCAAGTGTATCGTAGATATTGATGTTTTTAATGAGTTTGGCTTTGGCAGCTAATCTGAGCGCAGCAAGGCTATCGTTAAATGGTGAGAGTTTCATATTGTAAGGATCTCTCAAGTCCGGATCGCCATTGGCTACTAAACTGACGTTAGTGATTTCTGGGCGACCAACCCAATCTTGCGCAGGAAGATCAGGCTTTTGCCAAGGGTTGCTGATTCCTAGCGGCGCCATAAAATCTTTTAGGCTTTGTGTCTCAAACGGCTCGAGATTGCCATCACGCACCTTTGTTGATGCAGCAACAGCTACCAAGGTTGTTTGATCACCGAAGAGCTTCTCTAAGTCGATTTTTAGTGAAAGATTGAGAACATTGAGTCCCTGCATGGCGTTGAACTGAAGAGCTTTCAGTCCAGCGACACGTTGATCGTCAATGGCAACGTCCCCACTGCTGACGAGGTTTGCCCAGATGTGATTGAAAAAGAAGGGGTCGGCTTTTTGACCGAAGTAGACCTCAAGGCCGGGACCGCTAGAGGTTTGATCGTATGAGCCTTCAGCATTGATTGATGGGTCGTTTTCTGATTGACATGAGACCTTTGATAGCTCACTTGATGTGTCAAATTGACAGAGGATTGACTTTGTGTCTGACGTATCAACCGTTGGATGGCCATCGGCTGTTTTATTGGCCGTGTCAATGGTCAGTTTTGCAATGTGAAAACGGTAGTCGATACTGTCTTGAAACTGTGTCGAAGGAGCTGTGCCTGGGTAAAGGTTTAACGAAACTGCCAAAGTGTTGCCATCTTTTTCCGGGGTTGGAAAGGCATAAAGATCAGTAATATCGATATGAGGGTGGAAGATCGTAAATCCACCGTCTATGTGATCTGACGAATAGCTAGCCGTCGACAAAGTCAGTAAGCCAGCAGCGAGTAACATCTTTTTCATCCTAAACTCCTTTTTACGCTTAACGAGACGATCTGAAACTTCATTTTTTAATGAATTTCAGTATTTGTGCTGAGTTCCATTAACACATCGAAAAGGGGCCGGCTAGTTGAGATCGCAGCTGGACTAGAGAAGAATAAAACGGAACAGTTAAGACGATAGTCGAACAGTAAATAATTATCAAAACCAGGAAAACCATTATGTTTCTTTACAGCGCCAGGATCCTTTTCCGGTTAGAGAAGCCTTTTCCAGGCACGCATCGCGCGCTTCATCACAGTGGTTTGCAAAGAAATACTCATTTGGTTTAAAAAAGTGACCATACCTTAGCTGGTAACGACAGCGACCGAAGTTTTTTCCCTTCGGAGTTGGAAATGACTGTGCAACCGCCTGAGGGGCATAACCGATAACCTCATGGACTGATGGAGGGCTTGGATGGGATTCAAGAGATATCAGAAGTACATGTCCAATAAATTGACCGACGTTTTTTGCTGTTTCTCTTTTTTCGTAGACATGTTCATCAGAAGCGCTGCCATTGATGCTACCAATGAGAAGATTTCTACTTGTCTGTCTATCAACTAACGAAAATTCAAGGTTTATCTTACGAGTGGTCCGATAAACCCTATGCTCCTTGTTGTCCTTTTGGCGCGAGAACTGGCTCTTGTAGAGGTATTCACCAATGACGTGCACTTCTAGTTGCAGTTCATCATCTCTGACTTCTTTAAGGTCTCTAACTGCTGGGGCTAGCGATACTTGCTTAAACTCAGCAATCGATTCGATCTTTTGTTTGAGGGTTAGTCTGAACTCATCCTCTTCCATTGAATTCCAGGGTTGATAGTCGAATTGAATAGGCATGATAACGAGTGACTTTTCTTTGTAGCTATCGTGGCGAAACTCTTCGGCAAGGATGAGCTCGTCAAGGGTTCTCACAGGGTTCGGAGCACAGTAAGTGAGACTCATTGAAAATACCATCGCTAATATAATTCTAGCCATTGACCTACTCCTCATTTCACACCATTGGCTTTTTCATAGACCGATAGAGCAAACATCAGGCCAAAAACTGGGCCTTGCAGAGTCTGGGTTTGAGGGAATGAGAAAGAAGTTTTCGACGCTCATTGTGTTCTTCTGCACACAGCAGCCTGCCAAAGTTGGCAATAGCCTGATTTAGATGAAATCAAAGCTCCACAATGATTATCTAAAGGTGATCGATGATGGTTCCGTGACAAAAAATACTGAAGAATGGACCCTGTCTGAGGGCTAACTTTGTCTGTTATTTTACCAACGTGTGATTCTTAACCCACTTAGAACTAAAGTTTATGTGAGGCTTTTCCGATATCTACCAAAAGTATTGGTAACTGTTTTTTATGATTAAAATCGCTCAATGTTGATGCTGGGGGT
>CAZBDM010000010.1:11676-22547 GCA_964490675.1 uncultured Oligoflexales bacterium | reverse complement strand
TGGTTAAAAAGCTTCACTTGGCACCTGTGTTAGAAGTTTTAGAAAACATCCTCAGTAATGCCATAAAGTATTCTCCTAGAGAGTCTCAGATTATCATTCATCTCGACCGTGAGGGTAATTTCGTAAGGATCAGTATTGAAGATCAAGGTCCAGGAATTCCCAAGAATGAAATACCACTGCTTTTTAAAATGTTTTCCCGCACAAGCCGCAAGCCTACAGAAGGTGAAAAGTCGACAGGACTCGGACTTTCTATTGCAAAAAGACTGGTCGAAGCACATGGCGGTGTTTTGCGAGTAGACAGTGAAGTAGGAGTTGGTAGTACCTTTCATATCCTTCTCCCTATCGAAGTCAAAAAATAGCTCCTCAGTAGGAAGTGTTATGTAAGCCTATTTACGATCTATCTTTTTGCAAAGAAATAAACCATTAACTGTAAAAAAAATATTTTTCTAAGTATTTTGTAAAAATTCGCCGCAGACTACCGTCAAAATAAAGACCCATCATCGTCAGGTGGGTCTGTCTTTCAGCCGCCAAATCTAAGAGTCGCAATCGCCAAAGAAATCCATCCAATAATTAAAGCGAGACCACCGATCGGGGTGATCATGCCGAGGGTTTTGTGGCCAGTAATCACTAATGCATAGAGGCTGCCTGAGAACAGCAGTGTGCCTATAAGAAAGCTAAATCCCGCGACTTGAATGGGGGTCGATTCGATACGGGTGGCGATAGCTGCGACGGCAAGGAGAGCGAGAGCATGGTACATCTGATATTTGACGCCCGTTTCAAAAATCTCAAGCTGATAGATTGATAGCTTGTCTTTTAGGGCGTGAGCAGCAAAAGCTCCTAAAATTACTGACAATCCTCCCAGAATACTGCCAATTGTCACCCAAGCGGTCCAGACCATTAACTTGCTCCTTAGCCATGAAAAAGTATAAAAGAAATAGCCAAACAACTCAGGATTGCCTACTGTGTCGTCGGTCGGTTATCCGTATCATACACGACCTACCCAGCGATAAAACAAAAAGGAGATTACTGTGGGTTTATTTTCCGGAAAAAAAGGCATCGTCATGGGAATTGCCAACCAACATTCGATCGCTGCCGGAGTTGCAGAATTTCTTCACAAAGAAGGTGCTGAGCTCGGCTTTAGTCATCTTCCCGATGAACGTGGTCGTATGGAAGCTCGTCTTAGAAAAGTTGTTGACCATATGGAGCCAAAGCTCGTCAAAGCTTGTGATGCCAATAAAGACGAAGACATAGAAGCATTCTTTGCAGCAGCAAAAGAAACCTACGGCCAAATTGATTTCTTTGTTCACTCGATTGCTTTCGCTCCCTCAGAAGATATCCGCTGTGCGACGATCGACGCAAGTCGTGAGGGCTTTAAAGTCGCCATGGAAACGAGTTGCTATAGTTTTATTGCGACAGCGCGAGCGGCCAGTGAGTTGATGAGCGCTGGCGGATCTATGGTAACGATGAGTTACTACGGGGGCGAGAAAGTCGTTGGTGGTTACAATCTTATGGGTCTAGCTAAGTCTGCCCTTGAGAGCGCAACAAAATACCTAGCTTTTGACCTCGGTCCCAAAGGAATTAGAGTCAATGCTGTGAGTGCTGGGCCGGTGAAAACCCTCGCCGCATCGGCTATTGGCGATTTCTCCCAAATGCTAAACATGAACGCAGGTATTGCGCCACTTGGAAGAAACGTCACGAGCGAAGAAGTTGGTAAAGCGTCTGCTTTTCTACTGAGCGACCTTTCGTCAGCGACGACTGGAGAGGTGCTGCACGTAGATAGTGGTTACAACATTATGGGTAACCCAGGTCATGCTTTTGATCGTTGGGGGGTTGATCCCAAGCAACTCAATAAAGTGGAAGAAAAATAATAAGGAGTGACAGATTTCGTCGCTCCTCTTGTCTGGCCTCTGTTGGCAGTCCTTAAAGTTCAGGTAACTGCCAATCGACCGGTTCTTCACCGTTTCGAATTAAATACTCATTAGCTTTTGAAAAGTGCCGACACCCGAAAAACCCGCGATGAGCTGACAAGGGTGAGGGGTGAGGCGCTTTCAACACGAGGTGTTTTGACTGGTCAATCATGGCTTCTTTTTTCTGAGCGTAGCTTCCCCACAAAAGAAAGACGACATGTTCTCGCCTTTCATTAACGGCGGCGATGGCAGAGTCTGTAAATTCTTGCCAACCAATCTTTTGGTGTGAGCCCGCTTTGCTCATTTCAACCGTCAAGACAGCATTTAAAAGAAGTACGCCTTGCCGCGCCCAGTGCTCTAAAAAGCCATGCGAAGGCTGGGTGATACACAAATCACTTTGCATTTCTTTATAGATATTTTGTAAAGAGGGCGGGATCTTTATGTCCGGTTTGACGGAAAAGCATAGCCCATGCGCTTGGCCCATACCGTGGTAAGGGTCTTGCCCAATGATTACTATTTTTACTTGCTCAAGCGGGGTGAGCTTAAAGGCACTAAAAATCTCTCTGCCGGAAGGAAAGATTGTTTTTCCTTTCCTCGATTCGTCCACTAAAAAAAACTTTATGTCGCGCATGTAAGGTTTTGAAAACTCGTCTCCGACGGCTTTCTTCCATGAGCTTGGCAGATCGATTTGAGCAACGGGTTTGACTTTGTCTACAGGGCTTACTTCAACGTCCATGTTTTTTGCAGACCTTTTTGAGGGATTAACTACTCAGAAACTTCGACGACGACGTCTCCATTGATCTTGCATTGGCAGGCAAGTCTTTCGTTGGGTTCGGCAGCGAGAGTTTCTAGAAAGTCTTTCTCGTCATCTTGCATCGGGCTCAGGTTGTCAGCACCTTCTAAAACTTTGATCAGACAGGCTCCGCAAGCTCCGTCGCGGCAGCCGAAAAGAATCGAGGTGTCCTCGTTTTCGCAGAGCTCAAGGAAGTTTTGTCCTGGAGCACTTTCGAAGGTTTTATCGTCAGTTGTGATTTTAACTTTTGGCATAATTGCGCTTACTCCATAGTTAGAAGGAAAAGGCGGGAGCCTTTCCTTCTTTTGTGTCTTTTAGTATTTTGTCTTGGAGAGTCATAAGCCCAGCAATGACCGCTTCTGGAGTCGGGGGGCAACCGGCTACATAAGCGTCGACGGGAATGATGCGATCGACCCCTTGCAGGACATGGTAAGCCCGATAAAACCCCCCACTGGCGGCACAGGCTCCCATAGCCATGACCCATTTAGGTTCGGCCATCTGGTCGTAAACTTTTTTAATAACGGGAGCCATTTTCTCTGTAATCGTTCCAGCGACGATGAGAAGGTCGGCCTGTCGCGGCGAAAAGCGAACGACCTCAGCTCCGAATCGGCTAATGTCGTGCTTAGGACCAACTACGGACATATACTCGATACCGCAGCAGGCGGTTCCGAAAGGGTAAGGCCAGATCGAGTTCTTTCGCGCCCACCCTAAGAACTCATTGAACTTAGTGGTGAAGAAGAACTGTTCGTGGGAAGAGCTGGATTGATGCTTCATAATTAGTCCACCTTTATGCTTTTTTGGGAGCTCTGCACTCCATCGGACCTTCAAAAGTCTGGGTCAATGGAAGAAGGTCACCCTTGCTATTTTTTTCGGCGATTTCAATCATATGCCGTAAGGTTTTAGCCTTTAACTGCGTTCTAATCACATTGAAGACATCGTCCCAAACGGCTTTTGAGAGACAGATCTCTTGATGAATACAGCCTTTTTCTTCGAGGCACTGTACGGGGTAGATACTATCTTCAACAGCCTCGAAGATTTCCCAAGCTGAAAGCTCATCAGGTTGTTTTTTGAGAGAAAATCCACCGGATCGCCCTCGCACACTCTCAATAAGATTGTTGTCTCTTAAACGGGCTAAAATATGATCGATGTAGTCTGATGGGATGCCTTGTCGTTTTGCTATATTCTGTCTTTGCTGCAAACCATTTGATTCGTGTAGGGCTAAATCCATCATGATTTTTAGAGCATAGCGACTCTTAGATGTAATATTCATAGCAATCGCCTTCCATAGAAAGTTTCAGATTATCGCCAACATCCGATCAAGAGATGACTTAGCCCTTAGTCTAATGTCCTCAGGCACCTCTATTTCGAACCTGTTATATTTCAAAGCATCACGAGTCATTTCAAGGGTGATCTGAGCCATATGTGGGCAGCGTATGCTACAAAGTCTCAGAACCTCCTTGTCTGGGTGCTCAGCGATAATATTATCGCCCATGCTACACTCAGTCAAAATAAGATACTGCTCCGCTGGTGTTTCCGCCACATGTTTGATGATCTGCGAAGTACTACCAGAAAAATCCGAGGCTTCGACGACTTCCGGTGGGCATTCCGGATGGGCAAGAACGTGTACTTTTGGAAACTGCTTACGAACACTTGCGATATCCTCGACGGTAAACTTTTCGTGTACTTCGCACTTTCCATTCCAAGCGATGATGCCTTGCGGCTCGTCGATGCGACCATCTTTACCTGGGACGATGACATGTTTACCGGTCTCGTGGGCGACGTTTTTTGCAAGATATTCATCCGGAAGAAAGATCACCGCTTCGCTATCCAAAGACTGGACGACTTTTACTGCGTTGCTAGAAGTACAACAAACATCTGTTTCGGCTTTCACGGAAGCGCTGCAGTTGACGTAAGTGACGACAGGGACACCCGGGAAGCGTTGTTTGAGGTTTCTGACATCTTCTGCCGTAATGCTTTCAGCAAGCGAGCAGCCCGCTCGGTCTGAAGGAACGAGAACGGTTTTATCGGGGTTTAAGACCTTGGCGGTCTCAGCCATGAATTCAACACCACAAAAAACGATCACGTCTGCGTCCGTTTCAGCGGCTTTACGAGCGAGTTCTAAAGAGTCGCCTTTAAAGTCAGGTATCGTGTGAAAAAGCGCCGGTTCCATATAATTGTGGCCCAAGATCACAGCGTTACGTTCTTTTTTGAGTTCTTCTATTTCAACGACAAGCTCGGCTTTAAGCAGCAATTCAGCATCCATTGCGACTTTACCGAGATGTTTTTTCATATCTTGGTAGGTTAGATCAATTTTTTCTTGTCTGCTTGTCATTGCACATTCCTTTTAGACCACAACGACTTCGATATCAGGTCTAAACTCGGTTCTTAAAACATGCTTGACCGCCTCGAGCGTACCCATCATAGAGCTTGGGCAGCCGCCGCATGCTCCCATATAGCGCACGGTCAAGACGCTGCCGTCGTAGTCAAGCGCTTCGATATCTCCCCCGTCATTCTGGAGGGCGGGGCGAATGGTGTTTTCAAGAATCGAATCAATACGTGCTAATTCTGGATTGTCAGAGACGTTTTTCTTTTCCTTTTCAACCTCGTCTTGGAAGTTAGGGTCGTGCTCCTCGATTTTTTCTTGCACAACTCCTTGAACAGCATGGTCAAGTTTTTGCCAGTCAGAGTCGCCATTTTGTGTGACTGTTAAAACGTTTTCGAATAAGTGGACTTGCGTCACTGCTGGAATGTGGAGGAGGGCCGAAGCAAGGGGAACATGCTGGCAGTCGCCGGCACTCTTGTAAGAGACTTTACCTTGCGACTTCAAGTCTTTGTTAATGATGTATTTGCGTGCCTTTGGGTTTGGGGTGCTTTGAATACGAAATTGAACGAACATAAAATAGCCTCACTCTGTAGAAACGGTTTCTTCCTCATCGACAGCACCTTTAAATGCGTGCCATGCAAGTGAGGCGCATTTTACTCGAGAAGGGTACTGCCAAATACCTTTAAAGATTTTCAACTTGCCGAGAACCTCGGCATCTTTTTCGGGATCAAGTTCACCGTGAAGAAGCTTCTGGAATGCTGAGAAGAGCTCCTTGCCATCTTCAAGGGATTTGCCTTTGAGGGCTTCTGTCATCATAGAGGCAGAAGCTTTACTTATGGCGCAACCTGAGCCTTGAAAAGTGACATCTTCAATGTTGTTTTCGGCGTTCACCTTAACGTAAATCGATAGGTGATCCCCGCAAAGAGGGTTGAGGCCTTCCGCACTACAAGTCGCGTTATCAAGCTTCTTGAAATTACGCGGTTTGCGGTTATGTTCAAGTATGACCTGCTGATAAAGCTCAAGTTGGTTCGTCATTATTTTGCCATCCCTAAGATTTTGCCAACATGCTTAGTATGAAAAAGATCGCGCACGACTTTGTTTTTGATAGACAATACAACATCGTCACCAAAGGCCTTACAAAGCAGTTTTTTCGCTTCTTCTTTGCTTATAGCTCGAGTCTGCAGGTAAAAAACGTGATCATCGTTGAGTTGGCTAACAGTCGCACCGTGGGAGCACTTGACGTCGTCAGCATCAATTTCTAGCTGCGGTTTGGTGTCGATTTCAGCATCGTTCGAAAGAAGCAGATTTTTATTTAGTTGGTGAGCAGTAATTTGTTGGGCATTTTGCTCAACATGAATGCGACCATCAAAGACAGCCCGAGATTGACCACCCATAATGCCCTTGTAGGTCTGAGAGCTATGGGTGTGAGCGGCTCGATGCTCGACGTTTAAATGATTGTCAACGTGTTGGTCACCTTCGCTTAAATAGAGGCCGTTGAGGGTACACTCAGCACCGCTTTCAAGTAGTTCTACGTCGATGTCGTGCCGTGACAGTTTTGCCCCTACGTTGAGATTAAAATGGAAGAACTGGCTGTCTTTTTTCTGATCGGCGGTTGTCTTGGAGACATGGTAAGCACTGCGGCTTTCACTTTGCAAGTGAGTCAGAGAAAGCGTGCTAGATTCGTCTAACGAGACATGAGTCAAGTTATTGACAAAATATCCGCTGTCGTCTCCGATAAAGCTTTGGCAGATTTCTGCGTGAGCGCCTTTTTCTAGTGAAACAACATTGTGAGCGAAGCAGGCGCTTTCCGCGTCAGCTTTATTTTGATTAAGATAAATGACATTGATCGGTTTATCTAAGCTTTCGTCCTTTCTGACTTCGATAAAGAGTCCTTGCCCCAGAAATGCAAGGTTGAGGGCATGAAAACCTTTTAAGGTTTTTTTTCTATGATTTAAGATCAACTCTTGAGTCTTTTCAGGAAAGCGTTTGAGGGCCTCACCTAGAGTTAAAACGACGGCTTTATCTTTTAGGCTATTGAAATTGTCCGAAAGAGACTCATCGAGGAATCCGTTTAATAAAACCAGGTTATAAGCATTTTCAAGCTTATAAGAAGAGATGAGATCGGTCGGAGCCGTATTGAGTTTTTCTGCGAGGCGGTAAGTTGTCTTGCCTACGTGAGAAACATTGGTGTACTTCCAATCTTCATGTTTTCTCGTCGGTAAACCTGTTTTGACAAAAATTTCTTTGCCCGGTGTTCTCAAAGTTTTTTCAACCCACTCAGGAAGATGCTCGAAATGAGTGGTGTGCTGCTCAAAGAGTTGCTGAAAGTTTTGCATCATGGTTCCTTAACCCGTCTTTCAATGAAGTATGTGATCAAAACCACGTTGTTCAATTTCCTCTGCTAATTCTTTGCCACCAGATTTAACAATCTTGCCTTCAAAAAGGACATGGACAAAGTCAGGGACGATATAGTTTAAGATCCTCTGATAATGGGTAATAACGACAAAAGCGTTGTCAGGGCTGCGCAGCTTATTAACTCCTTCAGCAACCAGTCTCAGCGAGTCAACGTCAAGACCAGAGTCGGTTTCATCTAAGACAGCGAGTCGCGGCGACAGAACTGCCATTTGTAAGATCTCATTTCTTTTCTTCTCACCGCCTGAGAAGTCAACGTTAACCTGTCTTTGGGAAAAGTTTGGATTGATCTTAAGAAAGTCAATCTTTTCCTTAAGGAAGTCCTCAAAATCAAGCGGATCCATTTCGTCGATCCCTTGATGTCTGCAGATACTGTTGAAAGAAGCACGTAAAAATTCCGAGTTGCTGACCCCAGGGACTTCAACAGGATATTGAAAGGCTAGGAAAACGCCCTCTTTCGCTCTTTCATCAGGATCCATCTCTAGCAGGTCTTTGTGTTTGAAATTAACCTCATACTCGACCTTTCCAGAAGTGACTTCGTAACTTGGATGGCCAGAGATGACCTTTGCGAGAGTACTTTTACCAGAACCGTTAGGTCCCATAATGGCATGGACTTCACCTGGGTTGACTTTAAGGTCTAAACCTTTAAGAATTTCATTGTTTTCAATTTTGGCATGTAAATCTGAAATCTGTAACACGTTCGTTCCCTTATTTTAACCGACGCTATCTTCAAGTTTCATTTCTAGTAGGCGCACTGCTTCCACCGAAAACTCAAGAGGAAGCTCGTTAAACACTTCTTTGCAAAAACCGTTGAGAAGCAGACTGATCGCTTCTTCTTCAGAAACACCGCGTGACTGGAAGTAGAAGATCTGATCAGCGCTGATCTTCGAAGTTGTCGCTTCGTGTTCAACGGTTGCTGTTTTATTTTTTACTTCAATGTACGGAAAAGTATTGGCATGACAACGGTCACCGATCAACATTGAATCACATACCGTGTAGTTTCTCGCATTTTCGGCAGATGAGGCAATTTTCACTTGGCCCCTATAACTGTTGACCGATTGATTAGCAGATATGCCTTTTGAAATAATACGGCTAGTCGTGTTTTTACCGAGATGAATCATCTTCGTGCCCGTGTCGGCCTGCATTTTGTTATTGGTGAGGGCCACCGAATAAAACTCGCCCCTCGAATGATCACCTTGCAGGATGACGCTCGGGTACTTCCATGTGATTGCTGAGCCGGTTTCAACCTGCGTCCAAGAAATCTTGGAGTTTGTTCCTTGGCAGAGACCGCGTTTGGTGACGAAGTTATA
Source organism: uncultured Oligoflexales bacterium (assembly GCA_964490675.1). GTDB lineage: Bacteria > Bdellovibrionota_B > Oligoflexia > Oligoflexales > JAWKNZ01 > CAZBDM01. The sequence goes on along the minus strand of CAZBDM010000010.1, from coordinate 13,802 downwards.
TATACCGCCTTTTCCTTCTTTGTCGCCGGCGTACCAGTTCTGCACCGTTGAGTACTTGATATTTGCATCTTTCAATGCAACGAGCTCAACAACTGCTGCGTGAAGCTGGTTCTCGTCGCGCATGGGAGCCGTACAGCCTTCTAAGTAGCTAACCGTGGATCCTTCGTCTGCTACAATCAGGGTTCTCTCGAACTGACCGGTTTCTGAAGCGTTGATCCTAAAATAGGTAGAAAGATCAAGCGGGCAATGGACTCCCTTGGGTATGTAAACGAAGGAGCCATCACTGAAGACTGCGGAGTTTAACGCGGCATAGTAATTGTCGCGGTAAGGCACCACTGAGCCTAAGTATTTTCTGACGAGCTCTGGGTGTTCTTTGAAAGCCTCTGAAATGGAACAAAAGATGATTCCAAGCTTTTCGAGCTCTTCTTTGTGGGTCGTTGCGACGGAAACGCTATCAAAAACCGCGTCGACCGCGACACCCGTAAGTCTTTTTTGTTCCTGCAAAGGTATGCCGAGGCGCTCGAATGTTTTTAAAATCTCTTCGTCGACCTCTTCTAGGCTCTTTGGCCCGTCTTTCTTCGATTTCGGAGCGGAGTAATACTTGAGGTCTTGAAAGTCGACCGGTGGGTAGTTTACGTGCGCCCAAGTCGGCTCTTTAAGCTTTAACCAGTGGCGGTAGGCTTTCAGTCGGAATTCTAGGACGAAGTCAGGTTCCCCCTTAATTGCGGAAAGACGCCGAATGATATTTTCGTCCAGACCTTTGGGAAACTCTTCAGTTTCAATGTCGGTCACGAATCCGTATTTATATTCGCGGGATGCTAATTCATCCTTGATCGATTGTGACACTTTAAATAGCCTCCAGGTGACAAGAAAACGTTAACTATTCATGCGTTTATCGTTATCCAGATCCTGTTTTAATGTTGGGCTCATAATCTTCCCCAATAACTGGCGACACGCAAGGGGATTCTACTCAAAGCCCAAGCTATTGTCTACAAATTTAGTCGACATTTAAGAGGACTTTCTTTAGGCTAAATGCGGATCTGAATGCTGGCAATCCAATATGAAGACCACCATCCGATCTTAGGTAAAATTATTTATAAAATCACTAATTATTAACAAAATATTAAGGTATTCAGTGGTTTGTATTTTGGGCAAGTGAAAACTGTGGAAAAGATTTCGTCCAGTTTTGTCAATCATTACTTGGGAATATCTCAAGTATCCTAAAAAAAACCACAGAATATCCACAGGTTGAGGGAAATTACGTATGCTTGAGGAAAAGATAAAAAAAGTAGCAGGAGAGCTGAATCTTTTTTTCTCAGAGGAAGCAGCTGCAATGGCACATCGGCTGCGTGATGAGACAGCTGACTGGCAGAACCTCCCCCTTCGTATCTACATTGAGGGAAAAGGTTGTGACGGTTTTTTTTACGGAGTCAGCTTTGATGAAAAGCAGCCTGAGGACCTTGTTGCCTCACTTGACGGCCTTGAGGTGATTATCGATGAGGAGAGCTACCAGTTTCTCAAAGACAGTAAAATTGTTTGGGCTGATGATGAAAGAGGCAGAGGTTTTCTCGTTGAGAATCCAAATCATAAGAAGTTCAGGGGTAAATTCTTTCGTCGAAAAACCTGGAAGGAGCGTCTTCTCTAAATTTAGAGACAGCCTTTACCGGGGATCCATTCGTCGGCAAGGGCTGCGTATAGGTAGAGATCGACAAAATGATCGTAAAGCCATTCCGCATCACGCAATCTGCCTTCCTTTTTCAGATTGAGAGTCTCAGGGATTTTTTGACTGGCGAAGTTTTGGGTGGCGCACCTCACTTCGATGCGGTGTAAATTGAGCTCCTCAAAACCATAGGTAAGGAGTCTTTCCGTTGCTCTGACCATGAGGCCGCGGCCGCGGAAGGTTTCACCAAGCCAGTAACCGACGGTGGCCGAGCGGTGTGACCAGTCAATCCCGTTAAAACCAATAATTCCGGCGATTTTGCCTCTGTCGTGGATGGCCATAGTCACGGCACCAGTGTCGCGAAATTTTTTTCGACAAAATTCGATATAGTTTCTCTGGTCTTCGACGCAGCGATTGTTATCCAGCCAAGGGAGCCACTTGCGAAGCGATTCGCGGCTACCGTCAA
>CAZBDM010000010.1:9704-11666 GCA_964490675.1 uncultured Oligoflexales bacterium | reverse complement strand
CTTCGGCGTCTTTGGATTCGACAAGTTTTAGTTTGAGGAACTTATCGATAGACACGGCTGTGCGCACCGACCGGACCTTTGTCTGTCTTTGTCTTTGTATGCGGTTAATTTGTTCGTCCATTTTTTTCCCGTTGCTAGAGGACTAGTTTAGATAAAAAAACTATCATTTGACAATCTTCTCAAAACTTTCCTTAGCATTTACAGGGCTTGCTCTAAATCTGAGATCAAATCTTGGCAGTCTTCTGTACCAATGGCCAAGCGAACGGTGTGACTCGAAATAAGAGCGCGGCTTTTTTGCTCAGTGGTCAAATCACTCCCATAAAAAAGCTCACAAGGGGCAACGAGAGTTTCTGTTGAGCCCAAGCTGCCACTTAGTTGAATGAGCTTGAGGGTGTCGATAAACGTCTCTGCTGAGGAGTGTTGATCGTCGAGTTCGAGTGAAACAACAGTACCGAAGTCTTTAAGCTGTTTTTTAGCCAATTCAAAATCAGGGTGAGACTTCAAGCCAGGATAATACACTTTTTTCACCGCGCTTTTCTGTTCTAGCCACTGGGCAATCTTCAGAGCATTTTGGCACTGTCTCTCATAGCGAAGCGTGTAGGTTTTCATGCCTCTTTGGATGAGGTAGGCCGCGTGAGGATCAAGAACAGCTCCCATTTCAAATGTGTCTTCATGCATAGCGCGAATGAGCGATCTTTTGCCAAGAATCGCTCCTCCCATTACATCGCCGTGACCGCAAGCAAACTTTGTGAGGCTATGGACATACAGATCGATAGGATACTGGCCATGATTGTGAAAGCCAGCAAAGGTGTTGTCGAGTACCGAGATGATCTTATGTTTTTGACAGAAGTCAGTGATCTTTTCGAGATCAACGATTCGTGTCATGGGGTTTGTGGGGGATTCACAGATAAGGAGTTTTGTTTTGCCAGGTTGATAGTGCGCTTGTAGCTGATCTATGTCGTCTACAAAAATAAGGCTAGCGGAAACCCTGAATCTTTTGAGCATGTCAGTGACAAGATATCTTGTTGGCTTATACGACTCGTAAAACATCAGGATGTGATCACCAGCTTTTACATGTGCAAAGAGAACAGCAGTCAAAGCAGCGACCCCGGAGCCAACGCAAAGACCGTCTTCCTGGCCTTGCATCTCTGCCAGAAGAAGCTCAAGCTGCCTTACCGTTGGATTTGAAACTCTAGAGTAAACATACTCACCGTTATTCTCTGTAAAGATCCGCTTCATCTCTGAGAGTGAATCAGCGGTAAACTTAACGCTCTGATAAATTGGTGCTACAACTGGCCTGTTACTACCTCTAAGGGTAACTTTAGGGGGATGATTGACGAGTGTGTCGAGGTTTTTATCGGTCATGATGATGTCCTTATGCGGATTACCATCATTATTAGCTGAAGGACCGCTAAACATCATCTGATAATTGACCACTAGCGCTATTTTTTAGCCGCTTTTTTGGCTTGAGGTTTAGGATGAAAAAAGGTCATTTCTCTTGATACAGGCATCTTGCCGAAATCAATCATCTTGATTTCTGAGCCTTTGGGCTTATCCTGTAACCAAAGTCTTACAAGGCTAAACCTGACCACCGACTCTCCCTTTTTTGTTTGCGTTTCTGTTTCGTCCCAAAGTTCGACTCTGATTAGGGCCGAGTGTTCACGTCTCGATGCATCGGTCCATATCAAAGCAAAGTCTAGCTTTAAATCTCTCAAGATCTGTGACTTATAGTCCATGTTGACGATTTCTGAAATGCTGCGGCTCAGTGAAGAGGGTGTATGAAGGGTTTCATTTTCTGCGTGATGAGCCTTGCCCATATCTTTGGTAAATAGTCCTGAGCTTAGTCCGTATGCTTTGCTGTCTTTCATTTGTTTCTGTTGAAAGCCTGCTGTGATGACATCGACGAAAAATTTTCTGATTTCTTTTTCGGTCTTAAGATCTCTTTTATGATTATTTTTGTTT
>CAZBDM010000010.1:0-9694 GCA_964490675.1 uncultured Oligoflexales bacterium | reverse complement strand
GCGAATATGGACTTTGTAAGCATAGTGACTCCTTTTTTCATTTTCTGAATTTTTGTTTCCTTTTAGTTTGTTGAGAAAGCCTCTTTGAAATTTATTATATGTGGGCCCCTTCTGTGAAGGCTGGTCGGGGTTTGAAAAAGCGGCTGTGGCTGTGAAAAAACTTATGGCAACAATAACTGGCTTTATAGACATTATATTTCGCTCCCCAAAATTTCTGCTGATTTATTGAAATTTTACCTTGAATGAGAAGTAATGGAAAGTGTGGCAGGGTCAAGGCAGGCCCTTATGAGGAAGAAGGTTGTCGTCTCGGCGATCTCATTTGCTGTTACACTCCTGGGCGACAGGCCGCAGTTTCTAAGAAAAACAATAATAGTAAGATATTGAAATGGGCTTGTTCTTAAGATCTTTTCTTGGTTTTTAAAATTTTTATGGACCTATTATTAATAATTAAGCTAATGTCTGGAGCCTGGGAGCAATCCCAGCTGCGAAGGCAGGGGTAAAGCCCTGTTTTCGTTCCCTAACAGGTATAGCGGGGATATTTACTGAGTAGATATCTCTGCATTCCCGCCTTGATTGACAAGTTATCACTTAAAAGACAAAGAACTTAGATTGGAAGCTAACGATGGCATAGATGAATTCTTCCTGAAAGGGGTTTTCTTCGACGACTTCTGCTGAAACAAGTTCAAATGAAAACGACATGGGATCTTCTTTAAGGCCTAGAGTGATGCCACCATAATAGCCGCGGTAGTTTGCGTGTCCGAGCTTTCTTGGACCGTAAAGAGGAGGTGTAACAGCTGCACCTGTCAAATAGTTTCCAGCGTGATAGGTGATCTTGTAGAACTCGTATTTGTCTTCAAAGAAAAGTTTACTCAGGTAACTTTGGTTTTGTTCGTCGTAGGATGTGTTTTCAGCATAGCTTACCGAAAACCCAGGTTTAACACGCGCAAGCCTAAACCCGTAACTAAAACCAAAGTCGGCATGATAGCCGCTAAATTTATGTTGAAACTCGGTGTCTTGGGGAGTTGTTCCAGTGACGAGACCACCGTAAATTCGGCTCCGTGAAGCCGCTTCTGAATGGAGATCTTTGAAGAGATAGTGGCCAGCTCTGATGTGGTAAGACGCGCCTGTCGTGTAGTTTCTCTGCAGGCCGATGCCTTCGTAAAAGAAGAGCGGCTGATTTGTTTTTTCTTCTTGTTGAGAGAGCGTGCGCTGTCCGCTGGCGTAGGTTTGTTGGCTGGTGATAAAAAGGCGTGTATTGCCAAAAACTCCGTAGGAAACCTGCTGTTTTGCACCAAGGAATGATTCCCTGTTGATAAGAAGAGGATTCTTCAAATCGTCTTGGTCGATCAGACCGAAATCTAAGTAAAGCCAGTAATAAGGACTCCATTGGATGCGTGCTTGATCGATTTCGAGTTCGGAGGTCGGCCCATAGTCGTCTTGTAAAAAATGCTGTGAGGTTCCTTCTTCGGCTCTCATAAAGCCTCTTACGTTTACGATGAGAGAGTGAGGAAGGTACTGGTAAAAATCTGCGGTTAAGATCATACCGCCTTTACGGCTGTAATTGCTCCCCTCGTCGTGACCGGATGCGAAAGCGTTTAAATTGAGGTTCAAGTCAGCCATCTCAGGTTCGGCGTGGAGCAAAGATGCGCAAAGAAATGCCAGAGACAAAAATAATGTTATAATGGTTTGTTTCAAATGATCACCTGATCGGGAAGGCACAAGACACGACTTTCAGGAAGCTTTCTTATTAGATGCAAAGAGTCATTGTCAATAAGCGGATTGTTAAGGATTTTAAAAGAAGCTTACAATTTGGACGGTTTTTGAGAACTGCTGCTTCCTTCACTAACCTCTAAATATCTTTATTTAAACAGAGTCTTAAGCCTTGTTTTAGGGGTTGGGCTTTAAAGCTTTTTTGAGAAAACTCCGAAAAATAACCTAGATATGCAGCTGGAGGTCCACATGAATCGTATTTTTCCTACCGCATTGGCAGTTTTGAGCCTTTCATTATGGGCTTGCGGCAGTGATGATCAAGATTCTGCGGATTCTACGGTGAATACCTTTGATGGACAATCAACAAGCTTTGACGATGCATCGCAATATCTTACCGGAAAATGGACCAGTGACTGCTTTGAAGACGAAAACCAACAGAAGATTCGCATCAGATTTGCAATCTCTGTCGATCGTAGCAATCTTCTACCTGCAACTCTCGAGAAAGCTGACTGTCAAGATAACCAGTATCAAGAAGTGGTTTCGTCAGAAAACTTGGCTTTCGAACTCGATTCTGACGGTACAAACAACAAGACAGTCTTTATGACTCTATCTCTGCAAGGAGAACCCTTGGTGTCATTTTTTATCGTTCGCCATTCTCAAGATAAATTTCAACCATCTGCAAAGCTTGCAGAAAAAGCTGCCACGAGTTCTGGTCTCCGTCGAGAAGTCCTTGCAATTTTGCCTTTCGGCGCCCCACCATCCGCTTCTTCAACTGACCAGCTCGCCGATATCGACTTTTACCGCTACGGTTCTCTTGTCTCTGGGGGAACCTCCCGTCCAGACCCGGTAAATGGTGAAACTGAAGTTGTGGTTGAGAAATACTAGTGTTCAAGAAAACCTAAGCTCCTAAAATCTTAACCTTAAACTGACATTAAGCTTGATTAAAAATTAGTCTTTTGATAGTTATTTGTATCCCATCGAGCGCAACCTACCCGAGCTCCTTGGCCTTTTATCTACAAACAGGAGAACATCTTTTATGTCGCTAGAGAATGCCTCACCGGTGGTGTCACAGGGTGCTGATAATGATATTTTTATCAGCCAAGATTTTGAGTCCTTGGGGCTTTCAGAGGATCTCCTATTGGGGGTAAAAGAGGCGGGCTTTATCAATCCTACGAAAATTCAAACAGACTGTGTGCCACTTGTGCTGTCTGGTAAAGATCTTATCGGCCAGGCTCAAACAGGAAGCGGCAAAACAGCTGCCTTCGTTCTTCCCGTTCTCGAGAAATTAAAGTTTAACAAAACGGTTGAAGTGATGGTTCTGGTCCCGACAAGAGAGCTCGCCCAACAGGTTGTTTGCGAGTTTGAAAGTCTTGGTAAACACTTAAAAGTCAAAGTTGCGACTGTGGTTGGGGGCCAATCTTCTTTTCGGCAAATAGAAATGGTCAATCGTGGCGCTCAAATCGTTGTCGCGACTCCCGGTCGTCTTCTCGATCATCTTAAATCAAAGTCATTTAAGAAGTTTTCACCACGCACCGTCATCCTAGACGAAGCTGATGAGATGCTCGATATGGGCTTTATCGACGATGTAAGAGAGATTCTGAAATTCGCTCCCGAAGACCGTCAAACTTTGATGTTTTCTGCAACGATGCCACGCGCCATTGAAAGACTCGTCAAAGAGCAATTAAAAGATCCTGAGCACGTTAAAGATCTCAGAAAAAAGCATGAAGATATCGAGCAGCTTCTTTATGTGGTCGAAGAGAAAGACAAAGAGTTTGCTCTTGTTAGGCTCATTCATTCTGAAAATCCAGAAAAAGCGATCGTATTCTGTCGCACGAGAAAAGACGCTGATTATCTTTGCCGAGCCTTGATCAGGCGAGATATCAAAGCGAAAGCCTTACACGGTGATTTAAGCCAGGCAGAACGAACAAGGACTCTCGGTGATATTAAGCAAGGTTTATTCAATATTCTCGTTGCAACAGACGTCGCTTCGAGGGGAATTGATATTTCAGAACTCAGTCATGTCTTTAATTTTCACGCGCCAGAAAACTCTGAACGCTATACTCACAGAATTGGCAGGACGGGACGCGCTGGTGCGAAAGGAAAAGCAATCACGCTTGCTTCTCCCGAAGAAATGATGGGACGCTCGGTGTATAAAAGTTCTGCCTTAAAATATAAAATCGAACAACTGCCTTCAAAGTTGGAGGTTCAAAAGAGTCTCAATAAAAAACTTGTTTCGACCATTAAAGACGTCGAAATTTCTGAAGATGTGAAAAAGTTTTGTAACGATTTGATTGAAAAAGAAGATTCTTACGAGTTGATTTGCGGACTTGTTTCTTATCTGCAATCAAAGGTAAGTCTGCCTGGATCAGAGCATCTTGGCTACTCTCCTGATCAATTAAAGAAAATCTACAAAACGAGAAGAGCAAAAGCATTCGACCGCCCTCGCAGGTCTTCTTCTTCGCGCCGCGGTCGAAATTTTTCGTCAGGTAAAAAACGGTTTTCAGATTCATCCAAAGGGCATGGGCGACACTTTGGTCGTAAACACTGACCTATTTTTTACTTTGCTTCTGACGCTTTTTCATCGTTCCTTCGAACTCTAACTTTGAGCTTTTCGGATCGACGACCGGTCCGAGCTCATAGATATTTCTATAGCCATAGGAATAAAGGGTTTGAAAAGTCGGAATGTTAAGAGGCGCAGAAACCGCTTTAGTGGGAAAAGCCTCAGGTTCATCCTCAAAGTTATTATTACAGTAAATAAGAACGCGTGTGTTCTTTGAGGGAATCACCTTCCGTAAGCTTTTTTCGGTGATATCGGAAAAATTCAAGTGACGAGCTCCTTTGACGTGAAGTTTTTTAAATTTTCTAAGACTTCTTGTGTCCAGGATGATGGTGTTTTTTTGCTTAGCCATTTTTATAAACTGTTCTTCAGTGATTCTTCGCTCTTCTCTTAACGACATCGAAGCCGAGCTTTCTTCTATGTATTTTTTGGCATCGATATAACGGTTTTCGATGGGTTTCTTTTTAACCTGTAATTGATCTAAGTTAACCCCTCCGGAGGATTTGCCTTTTGCAAAGGCAGGGTTTGAAGGGTAGATCACTTGTAAAAGTAAAATCATTAGATACAGTAAGCTCGGCTTTTTCATATTGACCCCTATTCTATTCGAGTGAAGGTTTCCGACTTTTCGAGTGAATATAGTTTTTTCATTATTGTTGACGTCGCTTTGTGTTTTCCAAGCGCATCGCCATAGATTTTTAAACTGTCGTCTTCGAAACCGAAAAAGTGATACATCACGGCTGAGTCGTCTTCTAGGGTAACCTCAAGGCTTGATGGGTCACTTACAGTCGTCTGTCCTTCCGGGAGGGCAAGCCATGTCCCTTTTATAGTCGACTGCTCTACCTTTAAATCTTCATCGCATGTCTCACCTTCAAAGCCAATTGATTGCTGTTCAAAATTTCCATTCTCGAGAAAATTGATGATCACTTGTTTAGAAGTAATGCTGGTAATCGTTTGGCAACTCTGCCAAGTACCAACAAGCCTTTCAGACAGCTTCTGAGCGTTTGGATCGTTTTTGAGCGTTTCTTTGTCAGCAGGAATATTTGCTGCAAATGTAGCAAGTGAAAAGAGCACTCCTTCTTCTTTTTTCTTCTGAAAAGATACTTTTAAATAAACCGACTCTCCATACCCTCTGATTCCGCACTCGAGAGGTTCGTTGCCGTCGGTAATCAACTCCTCGAACTCATTGGCACTCGTGTCAGCAATTTTAGATTTGATTGTTGTTTCATCACAGCTAAATGATGCTTTTCTGGTATCATCGTGACACTTTTCTAAGGTGGCATCCCAAAAGAATTTATCCGACTTACACGTTTGGGCATCTGCTGAGTTATTTCTTTTCTCTATCATCTCGTTTTTTTGGTCTTCCTCAGTGCTTCCGCAGGAGATGAGATAAGTTGATAGACTTACAATCGTTAGGCATTGTCTAAGCCGCATTTTTGATTCCTTTAAAGCGAGTTAAAAATTTAGGTGTTCCAAAACAAAAACTGGCTTTGCAAAAGTGAAGCCAAAGTAGTCCGATAGATTTGTCTCAAAATGGGTCGGTCACATTGAATTAATGCAACGATAATAATGATATAAAAAGAATGTTAGCAATAACCGCAACAATCGGTTTGAGGTGTGACTTTAAAGCTGTGTGGTGTTGGTGACAGGTGAATCAATAGAGATACGAAATCAAGACGTGATATCCCGCGAGGAGATATCACATTAAACAAGCCAATTGAGAAATATCATTCATGGGGCGTTGAAGGCTTTATGATCCCAAAGTCGCCTCTATGTATACAGAGTCTTGGTTGTTGATATTGTCGAGCGTAAAGCTTGTTTCAACAGCAGCGTCTTCAGCAATGTCTGAGGCAAGTAACTTGATGGTGAATGGCCTTGGATCAAAATCAGGAGAAGGCTCGACAGAAATGACGGCAGTGTATGCACCGTTATTTAATATTTTAGCAGGATCGATATAATCTTGTCCCGGGAAACTAGGAGCCGCACTAGGCCCAGCAGCAGCACCTGCACCGTCGCTATCCTCTCCAGAAGCGCCTGTGAAAGTCCCGGTTGAAACGACTTCACCTGTTGATTGGTTGACAAGCCATCCTTCGTAGGCCCAGCCATTTGCAAGTTCAGGAAGAGTCAGAGAAGCCCCTGGTCCGGCCGTCGGGTCTAAGTACCAAATCCCCTGATTGTGGGTGTCGGGGCCATTAGTGGGTGTTGCTAACAGATAAGTTCCCGCTGCATCGGAAAAGTCCGCGTTCATTGCCCGGGCGTTTTGTGAAAGTGCTTTTGTTTTGAAGTTTGAAAAGTCTCCGTCTAGATAGTGCACTGCGCTAGCGTCATCGTCAGGGTCATTGTTTGGCTCTATCGTAAGAACAAAGCTCGCGATATCCTCGCGACGACCAGGAAGTGTAAAGTTTATGGCATCTTTTTCAAAAGACTCAAGTTCTGCACCCGTTTTATCAACCGTGATAGCCTCGCCCGTTTCAGAAACATTAAAACGACCTGACGTTGTGACGTTGCCATTTTTATCAACGATCCAACCCTCATAATGTTGGCCTTCCAGTCTTTCGATGTTACTGAATTTTAAATTGAGAACGTAGTTTTCTCCAGAGGTCAGGTCATCATTAGAATTTGCCATATTGGCCGGGTCTTTCTTGGTTTCCTCATTTTCTCCACATGCAAAGGTCAACACAAGAACGCTTGATAGTATTGTTGTCCATCTTACCTGTTTCATTTCATACTCCGCTTATTATTTATTGCGACTGTTGTCTTCTGTTGATTCGAAGCGACTTTTCATTTGGTGACAAAAATTTTCTTTCTTTGCCTTTTCATCGAAACGTTTACTCATTTGCGTGTAACGGTATTAATTGTCCGTAATATCAATGGGATATATATTTTTGTTACTTTTTTGGGGGATTTTGCGAATAACAGTTAGGAAAGATTGAGAACTTAGGTAACGATATGACGAAGCCACTCAATACAATCGATCAACTGACTCACGATTTAAAGCCGGTTAAGCTTGCTCCGAAACCAAGTTTGGTTTTTTTACCGGTTTTAATATCCACTTTTATTATTGTCGGTATTGAGATGTATACAATGGGAGAGTTCCGTCCTTTTTGGTTTGATCAATTGATTTCAAATGGAAGGTTTTTTCTCGAGTTTTTTCTTGGCATCTTGACCTCCATCTCGGCAACTTGGACGGCTCTACAACTAGGTATCCCCGGTGAGTACGTCCTTAGGAAAAGAGTCTACCTTCCGACCATTGTTATCTTTGCTGGTTTTTTGGCATTGATGGTCTACGGTATCTTTAATCCGGCGATAGATTTTTCTGGAGTCGGTTACCGGCCCAACTGTCATATGGAAACCTTATTTTATGGAGTTGTTCCTTTCGTCGTTCTTGCCTTTATTTTGAGAAAGATGAGTCCTTTAAGACCCATGTGGACGGGTATTTTAGCTGGAATGGCTAGTTCTATGCCGGTAGTTGCCTATATGCATATTGCTTGTATTTATGACCCAAAACATATTCTCATGTGGCACGTCGGTCCTTCTATCGTGTTTACTGCCATTGTTTCGGTAATTAGTCTTGCAATTCTTGACCGACTAAAACGTTCAAAAAAGTGAAGCCAGACTAGTCATAGTCCTCATTATAAAAAAGGAACATTGTCATGTTGAAGATTCATGCCATTAGCAAAACAGAATATAAGGCGAAATTAACTGGTAAGATATTGGACTATGGATATGGCGATAGCCCTTATGGCAAAGTTCTAATGGCTTTGATCGACGGTCAAGTTTGTTTTCTGGGATTTTTCGAAGATGGTCATTCTGACATAGTCTTAAATGCTCTTAAAAATACCTATCCTCATTTGTCATTAAACCATGACAACGATCGTATTGCTGGATTGGTCAAAAATATCTTTCGAAATTCCGACCACCAACACGGTCTCTTTGATTTAGTTGTCACTGGGACAGATTTTCAGGTGGCTGTCTGGAAGACATTACTTAAACTTACAGCAGGCGAGGTGAAGAGTTATCAACAAATCGCTGAAATAATAGGCCGTCCGCAAGCGACAAGAGCAGTCGCAAGCGCTATTGCAAAGAATCCGATTTCTTATCTTATTCCCTGCCACCGGGTGATTCGAAAATCCGGTAAGTTTCATAAGTACCGTTGGGGGGCAGACAGAAAAAAACAGCTTTTAGAAAACGAGAGGCTCATGTGATGTGATCAACTTATTAAAACTTTCTGGGGGTGATTTCTATTGTGATCTTTTACGACTTTCAAACTCCTCGGCGCGCTTTTGTACTTCTTCAAAGGGCACATCCTCTACGCGAGTGGCAATCCACCAAACATTGCCGTCATGATCCATCACCCCTGCGTTACGGTCTCCATAAAATTGGTCACTCGGTTCCATCAATGACTGGCCTCCTGCCTCTATGGCCGCCGCGTAGGCAGCATCAGTATCTTCTAGATAAACATATAAAAACGCCGGAAACGGTTGGTTTTCTCCATGGGCCTGAGCAACTAGTAGCTTAGAACTGCCGACTTGAAATTCTGCATTCCAGATGGTCCCATCTTTGTAGCGCAAACAAGTGACTGTTTCGGCACCAAATGCTTTGTTGGCAAAGTCAATAAGTCGTTGAGCATCTTTTGCCACGAGAAAAGGCGTTAACGTATTAAAGCCATTTGGTATAGGATTCTGTGGCTTAGGTTTAGAATCTGACATAAATGCCTCCCGTTTCGATTCGAACCGCAAAAATTTCTTAAAGAATTCAATAGGTACTATACCAAAAGGATGGGATAAAGCCTATCTAGCTGCACGATGATAGGCTTGTTGGTGCACTTACCCCTTAACAACTGTAGTGAAAAAATTACCAACCGAGTAGATGGCGAGTTTAAAATCTTTAGCTAATGGCCTCTTTAAAGCTACCTAAATGATTAAGCGGTTTTGACCCTTTCTCACTTGAAATAAAAATCAAAAATCTTACAAACACAGGAAATTCCAAAGAATAATAAGACGGTTTTGTAAAGCATTTTCGCTTTTACAAAAGCGTCAGTCTGCTTTCGGATTGGTAACAATTTTTCCTTTTAAAAAAACCACAAATGCGCCAAAAAAACCAATAAAGTTCACAGGGATTCAGCCGATCTGGGTATATATGATTAGAGGAGATAGATTAATGTACGAAAACAAACATTTGGTTTTTGAATTTGAACGCATTGCCAACAAACAACAGACTAAGCTTGAGCCAGATCATTTGGCTTGCAGGACTGTTGTTTGTTGCAGGTTGTACGAACCCTCCATCATCACCTGAGCAATCATCAATTGAAGAAGGTCAATCATACACATTCACACCACAAGCGGTTAAACCCGTAAGTCGCATTAAAGATGAGTTCTCATCGAAAAGCTTTTACATTACAGGAGCAGAGGAATACAGGTGCGCATCGAA
>CAZBDM010000009.1:6204-22659 GCA_964490675.1 uncultured Oligoflexales bacterium | reverse complement strand
CATCAAGAATACGTTCGTCAGTCAATGAAAGTTTAAATTGATCGCTTAAATTACTGATATAGATCGGCTTGGTCTTAAGTTTAGATGTTGAAAAGAGGGCGATTAAAATTTGGTGACTCGGTGTTGATTGAAGGTTTTGGCTCGGGAAGTTTGATACCTGGTTACCACAAATAAGATTGACTGGTAGTCTTTTGCTAATGAGTTGTTCGATTTCTTGCTCTTTAAAAACACTTGTGGAGAGAAGTCGACTGCGACTTAATCGATCGCTTTCTAATTTCGTGCTTCGCCAATAAACAGGATCATTAATAAGTTTTTTTTCTGGTTTGATACAAGCAGTGATGGTGAGAAGTAAAGCGAGACAAAAAAGACATCGTGAGAAGGGTAGGCCTAGCCATTTAAGCCTACCCACTTGAGTTTTGAATACTATATACATAAATCCGCAGTAGAGTTATTAATTACTTAACCACTGCTCTAACGGAATATATTGATGAATCCAATCTATTTTGAAATCCTGACCTAAGCTTCACCATCTGAGACAGTGACTGGGATTGACGGCCTTGAATAAAAAAACCTTGTGGTGCTTTCATCTTTCCATCGATCATGGTTTCGTTAAAGTCTATAGTCGTTTTAGATTGGCTCACCACCTTAGAAGATGTGATGTTTTTTCTTCTTTGGTTATCCTTAGCGAGCAGCATACCATTCCCGAAGAATACCAATATGGTTGAAAAAAGTATAGTTTTCATTGCCTACCCTCTATAATTTATTGAAGTAAAAATTGTTCAAGTTCACTGATTTCTTTTGGCTTTTTCTTAGGTTTTGGTTGTTTTGCTTTGACTTTAGCAACTTGTTCGCTTGCTGGTTCCTGTTTAATAAGTTTTTTTGCGGCCATCTTCTTAACGGGTGCTTTCTTAGTCGCAGATGTGTCAGATGCTTTGGCGACTTTTACCTTTGCCGGCTTCTTCGGGTTGTCTTGATTGCGTTCTCGCCTGTCAATTTCCTGCGCTAACTTTTCGATGTCTTTTGTCGACACCTTTTGGCCTTTGTCGGCTAAGACAGTATGGATCTCGTCAATCATTAAAAAAGCTATTTCAGTTGTTTTAGACTTCCCTTTGGCGTTTTTGAGATACTCTTTAAAAAGTGCAAGAGCTTCTTTATGCTGGTTCTGGTTCTTCTTCAAAATTGCATAATTGAATAATGCCGTTGGATGGTTTTTAGTGCGATCAAGAACCTTTTCATAAATTTCTTCTGCTCTTTTCGTTTTGTTACGACTTGCGTAAATGATTGCTAAATGGAGTTGTGCGTCTTCGTGCTCAGGAATGATCTTCGTGACGCGCTCAAACTGTGTCGCCGCTTCGTTGAGTTGGCGATATTTCAGGTAAAGAACACCGAGATTCATTCTGACAGCTACGTTCAAAGGTTCTAGGCGAAGGGCTTTTTTGAATAAAGCCATAGCTTTACTATTGTTATCTTTTCTTAGTTCGATCATAGCCATTAGGTTTAAGATGCGAGCATCTTTTGATTTGTCTCCACCAAGTCCGTTAAGGATGATAAGTGACATATCATCCAACTTTTTGTGAAAGAAGATCTTCGACAAGATGATCTTCGCTTCTTTATTTTTGAGATCGAGTTTTAGAGCCTTACGCACAGTTATCTCTGCTTTATCAAGTTGCTCACGAACAAGATAAAGCTGTGCAAGGTTGATAAGGGGTTTTACTTTCGTGGGTGTCTTGGTCACTTCCTCATTTAGCTCTTTAACTACTTCGTCGATGGTTTCAGATTTTGCTGGCTTAGGAACAGCCGAGCTACTGTCGTTATTGGTATAAAGAGCTAGAGCAGAACCTTGTTTGTTGACATGTACCCCAGGGGAGGTCTTACATGCCGTCATTGATGCGATAATTGTAAGTATTGCTGTATATAGTATGCTTTTCATGTTCTTTCCTCTATATTAAGTATTCGTATTTATTAATCATTTACTAAGTCTGATACCGATTCGGTCATGTAAACCTTATGAGCGAAATAGTTAGGCTCGACATTCTGTTCACGGATTTTCTTGTGATTTTTCGGCTGCAGTTCAGACATTTTTTCGTAAGTAAGTTGCGTCCACTTTGTAAAGGTTTCGACCTCTCTTGATCTCTGAAAGGCTGTTTTGTAAAACTTGTATGCATCCTCCTTGAGGGGAAAAGCGATCTTTTCGAGAGAGGATCGATACTGATTTATGGCGTCTTGGCTTGCACCTTGCGGTTCAGGAGCTGTAAATAAATCATTCGAGAGTCTTTCGTGCATTTCTCCAAGTCGATAAAGAGAAGCTACGGCGAATTCGCCATTGCCAATCGAAATGACTTCCTTGTAACGATTAGCCAGTGAAACAAGCATAGTGTTCTTCTGGCCGACCTCTTTTTCAATTTTACTACCGGAAGTTAATTTAAAGGCCATGAATCTTTGGAATTCAGGTTCAATCATTTCAAATATTGTCTTTGCGATGATCTGGCGAGATTCGTAAGCGTTAATTTTGATTTTAGAAAGTTTTCTGCTGAGTTTAACTAGATTAACCCTTGAAATATTATAGTTGAGCTTTGAAACTCCGATTGAAACAGCTTTTGCGTGCGCGAAAAGACTTTTTTCAATATTGCTTTTGACTAGCATTTTAGAAGCGGAGTGATAGTTCCTACGTGATGATTTATAGTTTCCTTGCTTTTCTTCGACCGATGCGAGTTCAAAGCGTGCATCACCAGCTAACGAGTGGCTTGGATATCGTTCGAGAAACTTGCTAAAAGCAGCCTGTGATTTCTCGTAAGAGGCAAGCCCCTTCCAGAGAAGACCAGCATTGAAGAGTGAGTCTGGACTGCGCTTGTCTTTTCTGTAACCAAGAGCGAAAGTTTTGTAGTATTCAGCTGCTTGACCAAACTCAGCTAAAGCCTCGTGTGATTGAGCAATCGATGCAATAGCATCCGCTCTTAATTTTGATTTTGGATAACCATCAATAATTTTTTGTCCAGCGTCAATGGCATCTTCGACAGCTCCAACTCTGTAGTAATTTAAGCTGGCGTTGTAAAGCGCTTTGTCGGCACTCTCATCCTTAGGGAACTCTTTTTGAAAATCCATGAATGTCTGAGCCGCTTGCTTATATTTTTTGTTGTTCTCCATAGCAAGTGCATACTTAAAAAGAGCAGTTCTTAGGACTGTTCGGACATGTTCATCGAGCTTTTTGTTCATCAGATCTTTTTCTTTAAGGAACTTTTTACCAAGATCAATGACTTCAGCCCATTGCTCACGGTCTGCTTTGAAGGCAAGAACAATTTTTGTGGCAGTACGTGCTTGTTTGGTTTTAGGAATGACCTTCGTTATATCAAGAAATCGCTTGATTGCTTCATCGTAGTAACCATATTCGAAGTGAACTTGTGCTGCAGTAAAGCGCATTGGATGGCTAAACTTCTCGCTTGGTAGAAGTGTAACGTAGTTATCAATAGCCTCTATAAGTTTCTTTTGTAGAGCGGGAATTGGTAGTTTCTTTGAGGATTGTCCCCCTGGAGGTGCTTTCGGGAAGTTAGCCTTTTTGACGGCTTTGTTAAGGGCAGCAACAGCATTAAAGGCCGAATCTTTAAGGTATTTTCCCGTTTTTGGCTGTTGTTTTGAAACGATAAGATAGTGATAAGATGCTTCTTCGTATTCCTTAAAACCATAAAGGATTTCTGCAAGATAATAACGGATCTCATAAGATTTGACCGAGTCTGCAAATGACTGAAGGTAAGCTTTATAAAGTTCCGATGCTGCCTTAAGAGCGACTTTACTTTTTGTTTTCTGCCCGAGATCATGAAAAAGCGTTGAATACCTGTGGAGATTCTTTTTCACCTTTTGTCGTGCATCAGCAATTTTCTCCTTGTTTTGCTTTGTCCACGCTGTCTCGCCTAAATAGAGGCTTTGCATGGTCTTCAAATCAGAAACAACCGCCATTGGTTGGTTTTCGAGTTCATGGAGTTGGGCTAGCTCTGCGTAGATGTTAGGATTATTTTCTCTAAGAGGTGATTCACTGAGAAGTCGTGTGAAGACCTTGATAGCCTGCGCGTTCTTGCCCTGTTCAGCGTATATAAGTCCAAGGCGCTCAAGCATTTTATAGAATTTTTCTTTTTCGTCTATTTCAGCAAAGTATTCCCATGCTGATTTGATGTCTTCGGCATCTGCCCAAACAACAACTAAGTCATTGATTGCTTCACTACGTAGGTCGACGTGACTTTTTCGAGCTTTTTTCTTATCAGATAGTTTGATGACAAGCTTAAAGGCTGCGACGGCTTTTTGTAGAGATTTAGCTTGATCATTTTCAGACTTTCCGTCTTCGTTATAATGGGCCCAACCAAGCTTATAAACAGCATAAGGGTAGGCTTTATGATCCTTGTACTGCATCGCACTTTTATAGTTGTCGATGGCTTTGGAGATTTTATGGCGATCGAAGTAGTGCTCGCCTAATGCCAAGTACGTATCTGGAACAAGTGCCGAGTTTGGATGGGTTTTCAATAGACGCTTGTAATACATCAGAGCATTATCGTTATCCATTCTTGAAAGAGTCTGAGCTAGGGCGAAAAGTGCAGCATCGGTACGTGGATGTCTTGGAAACTCATTAACTAGTTTTCTAAATGAGTTGACAGCTTTAGTGATTTCTCTCTTCGATTGATTATGACGAAGGGTTGGTTCCTTGTCTTTTTTGCCATCTCTTTCCCATGCTTCATGTTTTTGGGTATAGTCTTCAATCTCGA
Source organism: uncultured Oligoflexales bacterium (assembly GCA_964490675.1). Lineage (GTDB taxonomy): Bacteria > Bdellovibrionota_B > Oligoflexia > Oligoflexales > JAWKNZ01 > CAZBDM01. The sequence continues at coordinate 17,911 of CAZBDM010000009.1, read as the reverse complement.
CGGCACGCAAATAATTATGACGCTCGATATAGGTTTCTCCAAGTCTTAAAAGGAGTTCAAATTTCCTATTTGGAGTGATCTGGTTAGAATCAACGAGTGATTTGATTGATTCAATCGTTTTAAGTCTCAAAGCGTCAGCTTTGATGGCTGCAGGACTGTTCACGCTACTCGCTTGAGGCTTGGTGAAGTACTTAACATAATCCTCTACGTTAGGTGCTTCTACCTGCTTATACTTTGAAGCTTTCTTCGTCTTTGCAAGGGCGGACCCTGTAAAGACCAGCAACACTGACGTCAATGCTGCTAAGATTAAATGATTGGGTTTTGTTACTCTACTCATTGTACCCCCTTTATTTCCGTTAGGTCAGATAAGGTATATAGGTTCAAAACTAGTTGACTTTACACTTAGATTGTTCTTGGAAGACGTAAAATCCGATTTCATCCCACCAAAATTCTTGCTTATCATCCTTGGTCCAAGCCATATCGTTTTTACGTCCCCATCCTGCGACGTTCATCTCCGTGCTTACTTTTGTCATTTTTTTATCAGCGTGGAGCTCTGTTCCAAGAAGCTGGTCTTTTTCACTCATAAGAAGCTCTACGTAAAGGAACTGAGCTTGTTCGTGGAGTCTTTTGTAGTCATCTCGCATGATTTTCAGCTCCGAAACAAGAATCTCACCAAGCTCTTTGCGAAGGTAGGTCTCCCACTGTTCTAAATATCTAGTCGGATGATTAATGGCTGAAGTATTACCGTAAACACCCTTTTCTCTTAGCTTCAGCTTTTCTTCGATAACCGAAGCAAGTTGGTGACGAGCTAATCTCATACTGTCTTTTGTGGCGGCTGAATTAAGAACATATCGAGGAATACCGAGGGCCTCACTTGATACTCCAGAAACAAGGTTTTCAAAAAGAATGTAGGCTTGTTCACCAGTGAAGCGGGACCGATCAACGAACGCTGAAATCGATTTGACAACTTTTTCATGTTTTTCAACAAAGTCGGCTAAGGCATTTCTGCTGTAGTCATATTGACATAGCCAAAAGTAAATCATCGACCTTAGAATGGGCGCTTCAGGATTAAAGCGGTCTTTAAAAAACGGGCTCTCAACACTGTGCAGTGCACCCAAAGCGTGATTCGGGTAGCCGCCCATGAAAAATGCCCAAGATTGTTCAAACATGGAGTCATAGTAATTGGGACTATCTTTTGAAATGGTGCGGTATGCTTGTATTGACTTTTCGAACTGTTTTTGTGAGTAGTAAATTCTCGCCAAAGTTAATCTGGCAATATCTAAGATTTTGTTTTTAGCTTCATCCGATAACACCGAGACTTCTTGTGATGTTGGTAGGAGGATTTTCTTTAACGAAACTTCCGCGGCATGATAGTCACTGATTTTAGCGTGAATGATCGCTTCATGAAACTTTGCGTGGTAGTAGTGAAAATCGTATAGATCGACTTTGCCATAAGCGATAAGAGCTTCTTTATACTTTGCTTCTCTGAAGTAGGCGTTACCAACAAAATAATTCCAGTCAGATTTGAAAACAGGTATTTCGTTGCCATTGGCATCAAAGCTAGCCGCCAATTCTTGGTAGATATTGTCGATAGGTTGTCTCTTGCTGATTTCAAAAAGGACTTTCCAAGAACTATAAAGAACTTTATCAATTGGGTTTCTAGCAAATCTGATCGCCTGCGATGAAAAGATCGCAGAGCTAATAAGAAGATCCTGTTCGTAAGCGAGTTTCGCCATCGATTGAATGAGGCTGATCTTACCTGGGCGAGAAAACTCGTCAATTCGACTGTAGTAGTCGTGCAGCTCTTGCCATAATGTCGCTTTACTAATTTCACCAGTCAGATACTTTTGTTTCGACTCTTCGTACCTTCTCTCGATACTCGACTTTGACGAAGCAAGAGACGGACTGATAATAAGGATTGCTATGAAAGCAATTTTTAATTCTCTAAACATTGTAAACGCCTCTCACATAAAGAAGTAGCTTGCGCCGAAGTCAATGCTGTAGGCATTTCTTCGCGAGTTTTTTTCGTTTCTAGTTTCTTCGTAGTTTCTGTTTTTGAAATCTACGCGGAGCGACCATGAATCATTGAAGTAAAATCTTTGTCCTGCCCCGTATGTGATAGCGAAGTGTTCTCCTTGGTCCGTTTCAACTCTAGAGAAACCACTGGTGAGGTAAAAGTCAGAATAGATAATCGTCCAATCGAAGAGATTCACCTTACCGTAGAAAGGTGCGACGATGGCATTTGCATCAATCACGCCTCTAATGACATTAACCTCTGGGTCAGGAGATACTGTCGTCTGAATCGCGTCTTCGTCAGAGGAGTCAAGGGGGCGATATTTAAGCTTATTGAGGGCCTTTCTGTCCTCGGTGTCCGAAACTGTTGTATCAAGGTACTGGAGCTCAAATCCAACCCATTCGTTAATAAACATGCCGCCTCTGACACCCATAAGGCGAGTGTTTACGTAGGCTTCGTCTAAAATGGGACCATAAACAATGCCAAACTCTGGTCTCCAAGCCTTTTGAAAATAGCGGTTTTGAAGAACAGAAACTGACTTGTTTTTGGTCTCTCCTCGAATTTCAGAGATGTTGAGGCCATCAGCCAGTGACGTCAGTGGAAGGGCAATACAGCCAATCACAATCAGACTTAAACTGATACTCAGGTTTGCAAGAGTTCTTCTCTCGATCATTTTAGGTTTCCTCTAATAAAGTGCCTGCTCAATGAGGTGCGTATTTATCGATTTTTTATTCTTCGCACCTAACAAGAACCCGTTCGGATGTGATCTTGAAAATTTAACCAGGATTAAAAATTATTTTGGTGCGCCAGCAATAAATCATAAAAAATACAATAAAATCAGTGTCTTGATTGATTGTTTTTGTTAAAAAAATATTTCAGATTGGGCTGATTTTGACTTTTTTTCGGCAATTGACGACTTTCGAAAGCGACAAAAGTTGATCCCGCAACAAAGTTTACGAAGAAGGCAGAATTTAGGCATAATGGACTTGATTTTTTTTAAAAATTATTTAGATAATCGGCCAGCCGACATGTAGGGAACTATTCGAAATCCCTCTAAAAATTGGCTAAAGCTTAACTTGTCCTTAACCTAATGTTTATAGTTCTGAAGATATAAATCATCTTATGAGGACCCGACATGCGATCAACTAGTGTTTTAGCAATCGAGGACGACCCCGATATTTTGGAGCTTGTCCAGTACAACCTTGAGCGTCAAGGCTTCACTGTGCACACAGCTACTGACGGAGAGTCTGGGTTAAAGGCTGCTACCGAGCTTCAGCCAAACATCATTCTACTCGATATCATGCTACCTGGAATTGATGGTCTTGAAGTTTGCCAACGCCTTAAGAAAAGCGAGGAGGCAAAAGCGATTCCAATCATCATGTTGACCGCAAAAAGCGAAGAGAGTGATGTCGTTGTTGGCTTAGAAATTGGAGCTGATGACTACGTGACAAAGCCTTTTAGTCCAAATGAATTAGTTGCTCGCATTAGGACGGTTTTAAGACGTTCGAAAAAGTCAGAAGAGGGCAGTCAGACAGATCGCGTTGAAGTTGGTCCAATCGTCATGGACATCGGACGCCACGAAGTCTTTCATAGAGGCAATCCGATCAGTCTTACACTTGCAGAATTTAATCTTCTTAATCTATTATGCAGTCGTCCTGGTCGTGTGTTCACCCGGGAACAACTTCTTGAAAAAATTTCCGGTCAAGACACTTATTTGATAGACCGAAATGTTGACGTTCATGTTAGATCGATTCGTAAAAAGCTCGGAGAAGATGCCGATTTTATCGCTACGATCCGAGGTGTTGGGTACAAGTGCAGAGAAGAATAAGTATTTTTCAATCACGTTTCTTTTGGAAAATCTATCTTACATTTTCCGTCCTCTTTTTAGTGATCACTGTCGCAATTGGTTGGTTTGTCAATGACCAATTGCACGATTCACTACTGGAAAAGAATAAAAATTCTCTTGAAGATAACATTTCTTTTCTCTCGCCTTTTGGTATCGATGCTTTTGAACAGTCCTCGCAGAACGAGAGGCTTGATCTCGTTAAGTATCTTGGAGACCAAACCCAAACCCGTATCACCTTGATCGACCCAAATGGTGTTGTGATCGCAGAATCTGAAGGTGATATTCAGTCAATGGATAATCAAGCTTCACGTCCGGAAGTTTTACAGTCGATGAAAAAACCGTTTGGTACTTCGATTCGATACAGTAAGGCTCTTGATCAACAGATGCTTTATGTAGCCAAACAGATCAGAAACGACGGTCAAAGAGTCGGCACTATAAGACTCTCAATCCCGATGAAGCTGCTTGGAGACCAAATTAAGAGTATGCAGTATGTCTTGATACTCATTTCTCTCATTGGGGTCATTTCAGCCTTGTTTGTTGGTTTCGTTTTGGCGCGCCGAGTGACTATTCCCATTACCGAGATGATGCACGTTTGTGACGCTATCAATGAAGGGCGCTACGATGAAAAAGTACAAACCTTGCCGGCCGATGAAATCGGGCTTCTTGGCGAAACCTTAAACAATCTTGGTGAACAAATCACAAAACAGATCTCTCGTCTTTCGACCGAGAGGGTGCAGCTGAAAACAATTCTTGCAGGTATGAACGAAGGTATAATCTCAGTCGACAACAACGACAGAGTGCTTTTTTGTAACAATAGTGCATACCGACTTCTCAATTGTCCCCTTGATGATTGTCGTGGCATGAAGCTCTACGAAGCCTTTGGATTTAAGGAACTAAATGCTGTTGTTAATCTCGCTCGAGAGCGGCAAGAACTTGTCGAAACTGAGATTAAGTTTAAAAGTAACGAGAAAAAGAGAATTCTTGAGTCTCACGCATCATCGTTCCAAGGAGAACATCTTTCCGGTGTCATCATCGTTCTTCACGATGTCACCAAATTGACCAACCTCGAGAGAGTAAGGCGTGATTTTGTTGCCAATGTTTCCCATGAAATCAAAACTCCTTTGACCTCCATCAAAGGTTACACTGAGACTCTGTTGGCCGGCGGACTTGAAGACCACGAAAACAATTTACGTTTTGTTAAAAAGATAGACGATAATGCCAATAGACTTCTTGTGCTTGTTCAAGATTTACTGAACCTTGCTCAAATTGAATCTCATGAAGGTTTTTTGCGAACTGTGCCAACTGATTGGCAGCCTATTGTTGCGCAGGTCATCGCCCAGCTTGAAGACGAAGCGAAGAAAAAGCATCTTACCATCGATTTAAAAGGTTTGACTAACCTCACGGTGATGGGTGAGAGAAATGCTATGGTGCAAGTCCTTGATAATCTAGTGACTAACGCTTTAAGGTATTCTCCTGAAGGTAGTCGAGTCAGTATTCTGACGAGGGAAGAAGATGGTTGTGGTGTTCTTGAAGTGAGAGATAATGGTATCGGTATACCTAAAAAAGACCTAGAACGCATCTTTGAGCGGTTTTATCGCGTTGATAAGGCAAGATCACGAGTGCTAGGAGGCACTGGTCTAGGTCTGTCGATTGTCAAACATCTGGTGTCAAAAATGAAAGGTAAAGTAGCTGTAGAAAGTGAAGAAGGCCAAGGAAGTTCATTTGTCGTGACACTTACCCGGCCCGTTTAGCTTTTATCTTTATTCTCTATTATTGAACATTGCAGTTTACGATTCTCCTGTCTCCTCCTCCTTCATTGTTGTGACTGTAAAAAGAACCACTACAATCGTTTATATCTGGCATAAAAGTGACTTCATAATCTGGTGATGGGGTTTGTATTCTCTGGTGTGGAATATCTCCATTGCCGTGAACAATGTTAACCATATCTGGTTTCTTGATAATAAACTTCATTCCGCCTTCATGAGGACGAAAGTTAAACTCACTGATATCTGGTGAATAGGTCACCGGATTATTACCTGACATAGAAATTTCAAAGACCGGATTGACAGTCACTGGAATATCTAACTGGGCTTCACCATCTTCATCAGGAGTTGTTACTTTGAGAGAGATATCGAGCGCCTTACCAGTGATGGAAGGTGACATCATGCTGACGTTGACCATTACCTTTACCTTGACACTCCCATTACTAAGCTCTGCTTTTGAAGGCTCAACAGTAATTGTGATGTCTGATTCAGCGTCTACTTCATTGAGCTTTTCGCGATCAACGGTTAAGCTGACTGGTCCTGAATAGTTTTGTGAACTAATCGTATACTCGTACTCGGAAACTGTTCCAAGATTTTGTTCTATAGCGATGGCTTCAGTAAAAGCAAAGACGGGTGCTTCTCCTAATTCTTTTTCTTCAGTCTGCTCATCGATGTCTGGGCTGATGTCCGCAGTTTCGATAACGACGTCCGAGGAATTCTGTTCGATTTCTATTGTGGGGTTTTGATCTGCTTCTTGCTCTAAAGCTGGTTTTGAAGGTCTTTTATCAGTGATTTTTGTTTCCGCTGAACAAGACAATAGCATAGCTAGCACAATGATGCGCATACACATGTTAATCATGTTGTTTTCCTTGGCTCTCTGTTCTTGACCCGATACTTTACTCTTTAAGGGCTACAGACGGGCGGTCCGGTCCCTAAAAAAGACTATCGACGGCGACGAGTACTAAATTTAGAAACTTTAAAAAACAATTGTTTATGCTTGTGTTTTTAGGCTCTTACGGGGGTGATTTTGGTGTCTTATTTCAATCATTCCTAGGTAGTAAGATGATAAGCCTACTGAAATAAAATATTTCAAAAGAATTGCTGCTCATTGAAATCATTGACCTACTTGGGCTTTGTAAAACCCTAGACAGTATGCCACATGACTTTCAAGATAAGCTTTACCTGTTTTCTCTGAAACGTGCTTTGAGAACTTTGATACTGGTGGTAGTGAATGTTGCTTCAAAAAAAAGTCGACAAAAAATGGCTCTTCAAAGTCTTGGCAGGCTTTGTTAGTCGCAAAGATGAGTTGCAGCCACGTCCCCCAGGGGCCGTATTCAAAGTATTCTGTCTGACCGAACATGTAAAACTTCGAATGCCGCATATCTTCGATGCGTGAGATGAATTCGGCTTCTGACTCTGGTAGCCAGACGGCTAGACCAGCAAAATTATCTAGAGCGAGATCAAAGGCATCATCAGCGATAAGGGCGTTGTAGTGCTTACGGAAAATATCTAAACCTTGCACGTTTCCTAATACAACACTTTCATCGCCTTCTGAAAGCGAGCGCATTAAGTCTAAGGTCGCTAAAAGTAGTGATTTTTCTTCGTCAGTGTAAAAGCGTCCTTCTGATCTTTTACGAATATGCTCTTCGATACGTGCTAAAAAGACATTAAAATCCTTACTGGCTCCTACAAACCCAGGGGTCTTGATGATAAGAGTCTGAAGATCCATTCGACCATCGAAATCTAACGTATATATAAACTCTCGCATTGCTACGGAAAACTTATAGACTTCGTCCATCAGTCTAAGATGGAGCGCGTTCCCCGAAAGACTTGTCATTGTAAACTCTTTCTTTGCACTTGGATCAAGTTTTGATTGGTAGCCAGTTAAAAGACTCCCCCTTTGATGTTTTAAAATAAGATCCGAGACTTCCTGGACTTTTTTCTGTCTCTGTTTAGGGATACGGTCAGCTGTTATCTGTCTTCGCCTCCAGTTAAACTGGCGTTTTAAGTAATCAAGGTTGCTGTCATCCTGACGATAGACGAGTTTTTGTAAATATCTTTTGGCGCTCTCCAAAGACTTGTCGACTTGTGGGATGTCGGCATTTTCAATTATTTGATCTCTAACCCGCATAGAAATCCGTTCGATTTCTTCACTTGAAGGATTTTGTGGAAACAAGGCACGGCTATTGTCTGCGATAAATCTTTCCGCTTCAATGTTTGCATTTGCTATAAAGATGATTTTACTTTCTTCAGCCAGTGCCTCTAGTGCTAGAATGATGGCTTTGCTGTGGAGGAGTCTATCTGCCGGAGTTTTTTTTGATATCACTTCGGCGAGGTTGTCTTCTATGACTGTGAGATGAGGGATCAAAGCTCTCATCTCTAGTTCGGAAGCTTTCGTGGTTAAGGGGAGCTCGTTTAAATCTCTAAAAAATGTGCGGTAAGGAAGGCCAAATGGATTTTGTAAATTAGCTGAGCCAACGATAAAATTGGTATATTCTGAGATTTCGTATGACACTTCAGCCATTTGCATAAGGCAAGCATCAGATGCGTAAATATCGATGTTACGTCCCATTAAAGGGCCTTCTTTGACTTTCTTAAGGGCATTAGCTAATTGAGGGATACTTAAGAAGCCTTGCTCGGAAAAAGCCAGGCCACCGTATCTTTTGGTCGTACCGATTTCGCCTGTGTTAGGATCAAAAGCTGTCCAACCTTGTCCATGTCCCCAGACGATAACGAGGTAGTTTTGTGACGGGTAGTTTTCGATTCCCCATCGCAGGAAATCTTCGAAGGATTGGGCGGCAGATACATCTTTGTCAACCATGTTGACAATGGGACTTTGGATATCTGTTTCTGACCTTTTTTTTAAATCGTTGACGGTTAGCCCACATTCTTCTTTGAGATTTGCGACCTCATCGATTTTACAGTCTTCAATACCAGTGAAGTCTTTAACGAGATTATACTTATACTCTGGGACTTGCATGATGTGATAACGGCGTGCTTCATCCAAGTGATCAGGAGAAAAGTGAACAAGAATATCATTTCGGATGGTTGAGCCGGCTCTTACTCGATCTTTATAGCCGAGCTCCATTTCGTAGAGATCAATATAGGAGTATTCGAGAAGGTCTGAAGGGCTCATAAAAATAAGAACAGTCCATTCCTTCTCACAGTCTTGTCTTTCCACTCCAGAGGACGCGAGGCGTTTTAAATAACTTTCATAGCCGACATTACCAAATCCATTTAATATCTTTTTATCCGTCTCGTAGTTATAGAGATGTTGGCCGTCATCTTCGATCAGCGTAGACCATGCCTTTTTACAGCTGACCTTGATCGGGAGTTTGTCTTCGGTTGTTTTTTGATCTGCTTGAGAAGGGCTATAGAAAATGAGCATTGCTAAAACTAGTGCTAAACCCGATTTTATCACGTCAAAACTCCTTCCCCTCAGTACTTTAATCATCCAAAAAAAGAGGGGCGTAAGCCCCTCTGAAAGTTTAGCTAATAGAGATTATCTTGTGAAACGTCTTCGACGTCTGTTCTCGTTATCTCTAATTTCTTGGCAGACAGCCTCGCCAAGTTCCATTTCGCGAACACAAAGATCAGTTGCATCGCTTAGGCCGTAGTTTTTGAATACGTACTTGTAAAGTGAGATACACTTTCTACCGCGCTTGACACCGACACTGCCTCTTTTACAGAACTCGTAGCGCTCTTGGTATCGTGGTGGAGACGATGCGATATAGTCAGGCAAATCTACGCTTGGTGGTATGACCGGATCTGGAATGACGGGATCTGTTGTGTCTGGTTCAGGATCTGGAGTAGGTGCGGGTGCAACGTTACCCGCTGCGAGATCGAAGATGTGGCGGAGAAGGTTGCCGTTTGGCAGTCGCCTTTTTGCATCTGCAGCTGCGGCAGTTCTCACTGCTTCTGGGATCTTAGATCCTTCGCCAATGTTAGAAAGAAGGTACGACGAGTAGGACGAGTCAGACGGTGTTGCGATTTTTGCTCCGGCAGCAGGTGTCCATAGAAAGTCAGGGTGTTTATTCTGGTACCATTCACCACCGAGGATTTCGCCCGTACCGTTTTTACCACTCATTTCTAGGTCGTAGACATAAGTCACTTCTTGGATACCATCGAATCTAGGAGCGTCAGTTGTACGTTGAGTCGGATGAGTTTCGACCATGTAGCGGACAGTCATGCTGACACCAACGACAGACTTAGGGGCTAGGCCGCGGACAGAGTTGGTGTTCCTTCTACCTTTGAACTTGTCGCCAGTGAATGTACCGCCGGAAAGATTTTCAGCAGCAGCGCGTAAGCTATTGGATCTTTCAAAAGTTCTTGGGTTGAAGTAAGTATACTCGTAGGAAAGAACCGGTTGGTTCCAAACTTCGTAGTCAAAAGTAGCGTCGATGATGAAGCTTCTTTGATTAAAACCGATTTGGTTGACGACCGCCATGTGCCACGTACCTGGGTTCGTATCGAAACACTTGTCGTCTTCAATGGCACCATCTGCACCTACTTTTACGTCTTTAGAGTTACAGCGCCCACCGACGAATCTTGTTGTTGTATCGCGGCCGTTTGCCCAAAGAAGAGAGCCAAGAGCTTTAATATCGGCAGGATAAAGTTTGATAGGCTCGCCACTTGGAGTTCTAAGAGTGATGGTTTTAACAGGACGCGGGAGCATGTAAGCGGCCGGCGCCCAACCGTGACATATACCCATCCAAGTTTCTACAGGATCGTTTGGACCCCAGTATTGCCGTCCTTCGTCCCACATTTTAGATGTCAAAGAAGCCGATCCGAGGATGTCTGCTCCGTCAAGTCCGATAAGAGCGTCCCATTTCTCAGATGGGGAAAGATAATTAATATTGCGTCCGCTGCCAAAATAGCGTGATGGAGGAACTCTTTCAAAGTGCCACTCTTCGTGCTCTTTCCAGTCGTTTCCAATAGAAACGCCAGGGTCACCGTAGCGGTAGCCTAGAACACCCTTGTAGATTGCCCAATAATCGTCAGACCAAGGCTGTTTTGACTCAGGCAAAGTCGCGGACATTTTTCCTGCCATTTTTGTGAGTTCAGCAACAAACGAACTTGTACGACCACCGTCGACTAAGTTTCTCGCATCGTCATGTCTTTTGTATGCGCGCTTGTCCTTTTTCTCGTCTCTCTCAAAACATTCATCGACGAATTGCTTTCTTTGCGAGTATGGCTCTTGCCTATCGACTGACTGTTTGAAATTGGTTTCAAGGTCTTCGCACTGATGAAGATCGAAAACGCACTGAGCGAAATCACCGACACAAGACATTCTGACTCGAAACTCATCCTTTTGCTTGATCATCTGCTTGGTATCGAGTTCAAGAGTCGTCCCGAGTGTGTCAGCAGGTTCGTCACCGAGCTGCAATTCGGTCTTTGGTGGAACCTGATTCATCAATTGTTCGAATTCTGCTTGTTTCTCGTCAATGCAGCTCTGTTGTTGAGTGGTGGGAAGCTCGTCACAAGCGGATGTGTCGGTAGCTTGCTGATAGGGTTTAAGCGCATCATCCCAGATCTGCTCTTGGCTAATGACTTCGACCTGGTCGATTTCATCTGCCAAAGCCGCTCCTGAGAAAGTGCTCGCACCAATTGCGGTCACTAGGTAACCGATGGTACGAAGATTTTTATTCTTCATCGTTGTCTCCTCACTCCTAACAAAAAAATGGGTGCCTTTGTTTAAAGCAATACTTTCAAATCCACGCCAGACATGGATTATATGAAGATTGTGCTGGCATTACTCATATACAGCCGGGCAAAAGTCAAGGACTATCGAATATTCCGAATGGGGTTTTTTAAATGTCGTTTTATAATGTTTTTAAAATGGGTATTAGTTCTCAACAAAAGTGAATACGTGCTATTAAAATGCATAGAATCTGATCAGATTGAGGGTGCTTGCTTGTTTGACGTGCTTGGCGTAAACCATGGTCTGAAAAAGTTTGCCTTTATGGGAAAATTCTCGATGAAATCGATCCTCAATAATCTTGCTGAGCTGGCAGTTCCGGAAGATGTCAAAAAAAAGATCAATGCCCTTCCTGTGAAACTAAATTCGGCAGGTTACGACCGTTG